>NZ_JBFSPI010000006.1:0-101492 GCF_041464685.1 Vibrio sp. 10N.237.312.B06 | reverse complement strand
GCCCTTAGAGGGCGTCACCCAATAAGCCTCCGGCTCCGCCGGAGGTCATTTAACTGCTGCTTGTGCAGTCGTAAGGATGTTCTCACGGCCGCCCATGATCTCTACGAACGCTTTAGCACGTTGCTCGTAAGCCATTGGCTCTAATTGCCATGGATCTGCTTCGAAGAAACCGTTGTAACCAACGTAGATCTGACGAACAGCATGTGCAACGGTACCGTAGTGCTCTCCTAACCAAGGGTGCTCAGCAAGGTGCTTAGGAAGTTTAACGACTTCAACTAGCTCGTCCGGCGTCATACCTTTGTTCATGTAACGGATAGTTTGGTCATGCGTGTATTGAATCGCATCACGGTAAGCCGTTAGTACGTCAGCTACCGCTTCTTTACCTTCAACTGGACGACCGTGAGAGTTAATCATGATCTCAGTGTCGAACTTACGCATTACGTCGATGCCCTTGAACCACATTGATGGGTCACGGAATTTAGTACCACGAATAGTGTGAAGATTAGGGAAGTTCTCTCCTTGAAGTACTTCCGCAGCGTGCAGGATTTTCTGATCTGGGAAGTAAACCACTAACTCATCTTTCGTTTCAGATGGCACGTTCTCAATGTGCATTTTCACGCCAGCGATTTCGATTTCGATGTGGCTTTGGCTTGGTACAAGCAGGTTTGGTTCGATGAACGAAATTGCACCTTGCATGAAGCGTGGGCCAAGGCCGTCATTTACTGTACCGTGCTCACCTTCTTCTACGTGCTTAGCACCTGTGTAAGAAGTGCGGTGACCAAATAGAGTACCTAGGTTTGAAGACCAGTTAGCCACTGCAGCTGTTAGGCCTTCTTCAGCGATGATTTTTACTTCACCTGATGCTACTTCTTCGTCAGTAACCCATGCACGCACGCCAGAGATGTGGTCGATGTGGTTGTGAGAGTAGATGATTGCTTTAACCGGTTTGTCTGTGATTTGACGGAACTGCTCTTTAACCGATTGAGCCATTTCTACTGACTCGCCTGGATCAACAATGATGATGCCGTCAGTACCTTCAATCATGACTGGTGTGTCTAGACCGAAGCCGTAACCAAGGTAAATATTGTCATCTACTTGGATGATAGCTTGGTCCATTTTACGACCATGCTTGGTTAGGATTGGATGAACGTGGTCAGATTCTGCAGTGTAAGCTAGAGAATCGCCCGTTTTAGAAACAACCTGGATACGTTCGCCTTTACCCCAGAACATGTTTGACTTGTGTTCGAATAGAACCTCGCTTTTGTAGCGTGCATCAAGATCGATGTTTTGGTATTGAGCTGCGTTTGCCGTTTGAAGTTCTTGGCCTACTTTCGATACTGCTTCAACAGTGGGTGTTGCTGATGCAAAACCAGAAGCAAATAGAGCGCTTGCGATAGCAACAGGAAGAGCCATTTTTTTGAATGTATTAGTCATGATAGTGACCTTATATTTGGATACAGGAATTGGATTTCTTGACTCAAATAATAGAGAGGGTAGAGGTCGCTATCTACACGCTAATAGTATTTCAATGTATCGCTTTTGCGATGATTGGATTATCATTGATATTGTTTTTTCGATTTATATCGGAGGTTAAATTAGGAAGATTGGTTTGTGATAGATACAAAAATGCCCTGAAAACTAGGGCATTTCTTAAAGAACTAAAAGTAATATTTTCGATTATCTAAGTGCTTACCAAGCTCCTAAGTAAGACTTGTAAGATTGCAGGCGAACTGTTGCTGCGCCGATTACATCGATGAAGCCCCAGAACGGATGCGGCTTCTCAGCCGAGATCCAAGCCGCGCCAGTTGAACCAATAGGGATGTTGTAACCTTCTGGTTCGATGATCTCAAGTACGATAGTACGACCTAAAGCATTACCGTTTCTTACTACGTGTTGACCGACACTTTGTGGCCCCTGAAGTGGAGAAATACTCGACTCACCGGTACCTGCGTTAAAGCTGTGTACTTTTGCTCGGAACACGTGGCCTGGGTATGCATCAACGAAGAACTCAGCGAAGTCTCCTACTTGAACATAGCCATAAGTTTGGTCTGAAATACGCATCTCAAGAAACTTTTTGCTGGTGTTGTAGAGGTGCATGTTACCCATGACAGAACCTTCAGCAATATTCACTATCGATACCTGACCGTCAAATTCCGCTCTAATGGTTTTCTTTTCTTGCGCCCAATTTACTTTTTGTAGATCGGCTTTTAGCGACATAAGTTCAGCGTGCAGCACTCGAAGATCGGAGTCGTACTTTTCTACGTCACGCATATTGAAGATTTCAGGTGACGTTTCAGCACGCTCTAAGTCGCGATTCATTTGCTTGATCTCTTCTTCTTTCTGAACAATTGAAGATTCGATCTTCGCTTTGTCTGCGGCAGAATCGATGTCGACGAGCGTGTAGATTATGTCGCCTTCTTTAACCATTTGGTTGTGATCAACAAGCACTTTGTCGATCTGTTGGCCGAAGATAGGTGACATAACCGCGTGTGGTGCTTTCACTGTGGTTGAGTTCGTTAAATCAACGGGTGCCCACAAGCGAGAGATAACCGCTAATACCGCAAGAATCGTTACACCGCCAATGGCAGCCCAGGTATAGTTTTTGAAGTTCTTCTTAAGTGCGCCTGTCGCAAACAGTGACCATACAATTAGGATGTATGGAATCATCATCTCTTTCATTATGCGACCTCTTTTTCTGTAGGGGATGGTTTTGTTGGAGCCTTTTCTTCTGAAGCCTGTTCTTTTGAAGGCTGTTCTTTTGAAGGCTGAGCTTCTGAAGACGGTTCTACTGGAGACTGTTGTGTTTGAGACGGCTCTGTTACCGATTGTTCAGGTGATACGTGGACAGCGGCTGTCTCTGTACTGGTCGTGTCTTGTTTAGGCTGTACACCACGGCGAATCACATCACTCAGTGATTGACCAATATGCTTCCAGTTCGCCAATGCGATAACCAAAGCGATAACCCAGAATGTTTTGCTGATGAAGAGCCCGCAAAGTGACAGTGCAAACACGATTTGTACGTGAGCGCTTTTGTGCTCTTTTGCTTTATGCACTCCCAGTTCATGCAATTGCCACATGCCGTAAACACCGGCTAATACCACAGCAATGGTCACTGAGAACAAGTAACCAGAGAAGTATTCCATCTGGAAGAAGTTCATCATCATTTCATTGGGATGGTTGTTGAATTGAGACATGTCAATGTCTTTAGAATGGATAGTGCCTAACGGTGCAAGAGCCCATGCACCAGCAAACATCACCGCCATAAACAGGCAGAATTTAATCAAGACCATAGCAACGGCCCAGATCTTCTGGAAAACGATTTTTATAAAGTTCATATCTCAACCTACATCAATAAGAAGAGAGAATTTGCAGCCTAGAAGTCACCTTTAATGACATCTTAAAAAGTAGATGTCTATTATGTGGAGAGATTGGTGCTCATAATAAACAAAAGTAATAGATGATATTTAAAGTGATATTGCTCAGTCCAGACAACCGATTCTCGGTATCAAGAAGCGAATATGCTCCTCTACAAATCAATTCTTATTGTTAGCCTGAAACGCAGGTTGAATGACGATGCACTGTTGAACGAAATATTAGGCTCGTTCTTTTAGCTATTGTCTTCTTTACGTGTAATACCTCGTCTGTCGAGGGGATCTTCCATGGCAATTGACATAGTGTTGTAAAACATTTGTCAGCATTCTGTTTGGGCTAAGAATTGATTTGTTAGCAGGATAATAGGAAGAGTTTTGACCAGTATCTACCCAGAATTACGATTTGATAATATCGTAATTACGATTAGTAGTTTTAACTCTAAATCGGTAGATCGATTTATTTGAAAAGGCTCATATACAGATAGAAAACATTGTTCATTAACTTGGTTTGGATCATAGAAGTCGATGAAAAGTACTAAAAAGACTGGCCTAAAATATTGAATAAATTAGACCAGCTCTAGGGAGGATTTTAATCGATTATTTGAACGGGTTTAATGTAACAGGAGCAATAAAGAATTTTAGGTTCCAATCTGGTGCATATGGCACATACTCAGCTGGGTTGGTCGTATTAACATTTGCGTCTGGTTTCATTACGTAATATTGAAGTTCTACACCCCAACGAACAGGCATCGGTCCAATCTTAAACATATCGATATAGCCTAACCCGACAGGTACAGTAAATTGGTCGGAACCATCTTTTGTCCAATCAATTTGAATATTAGGCGTCATACCAATTAACGCGGTGTTGCTGACACGATAGTTTAAGAAGTACTGGATGTCCGCTTGATTGGTTGATTCAGTAACGCTGTCGCTACCGCCTACATCCCACCATTGCTGAGCTAAGAAACCAACGTTCCAGCTTTCAATACTTGCTGGGTTACCGGTTTCTTTACCAAGGCGAGCGACCATTGCCGCAGGGCCTACTTGCCATTTATCTTGGGTTAAACCATCAGTACCAGTTGGCATGATCACCGTTGGACCAACACCCCAAATCCAGCCGTCATCACGGTTAGGCGCTGCCAT
This sequence comes from Vibrio sp. 10N.237.312.B06, assembly GCF_041464685.1. Lineage (NCBI taxonomy): Bacteria > Pseudomonadati > Pseudomonadota > Gammaproteobacteria > Vibrionales > Vibrionaceae > Vibrio > Vibrio sp. 10N.237.312.B06. The sequence goes on along the minus strand of NZ_JBFSPI010000006.1, from coordinate 96,978 downwards.
TGATAGAAAGACGGTGTCTCCCATGCCATTTGTACGACCTTCAAAGAAATCACCGTCTTCACGGTCACCTGGTGAACTGTAGTGGTTGGCTACCAGACGGTTCACCAAGTTCCATTCGCTATCCATGATAGGAACAGGCATTACTGGTTGAAAGCTGAAACGGTTTTGCATTTCATGGTGGCCATCTTCTTTCTCAAGAAAGGTGTAATCATTCTGAGTGATTAGCATCCATACGTCAGATACCGGGTTAGCCGATTTTTTTGCGGCTTCCTGAACTGAGAGTTGTTCCTTTTCAGCCAGCGCAGAACCAGAGTAAGCGATAGCCGCACCGCTTAAGAGTAGGGAAATTATTTTAGTGTTTTTCATATTGATACCGAGGGTCATTATTTTGGTGCCATTGTAGTATTCACAAAAGGAATGTATATGTACCGAACGGAAACTCAGTGTCATGTAATTTGAGACAATGTTGTGGTTTCAAAGCGCGTTGCATGAAGTACGCCCCATTATTAAAGGGCTTACGGAGAAGGGAGGGCTTTATTGTCTCAATATATGAAGATTTATTGAGGGTTGATGAGTGTGAGTAAAGTCTGGTTAATATGCTATTTATTAGCAAAATAATCGATGCGTTATACCTTTAATAAATGTTTTTATTGACGATATTTAATCGTTTTTACGATAGCATGGTGTTTATGGTCGCCTAACGAGTAATGATATATGAGCAACGAAATCCCCAATTTCAACCTACTTGCTGTGTTTTCTGCGGTGATGGAGCAGGGCAGTTTAAGTAAGGCTGCGGAGCAACTCAGTACCAACCAATCGACCATCAGTACCGCGTTAGCCCGCCTAAAAAAAGAGATTGGCCAAGAGCTTTTTGTTCGTAAAGGAAGAGGTGTTACGCCTACTTCTTATGCTCAAAGTTTGTATGAACAAATCAAAACGCCGATTCATGAATTGAATGATGTATTTCAGTCGATGGCTAATTTTGATGAGCAATCCTCTGAACGTAAGTTTGTGATTTCTTCACCTGAGCACTTACAGTGGATTTTACTTAATAGTTTCGCGGCGCTTCCCAATCAAAACTTGTCGCTAGAAGTCTTTGACCAACCAGACAGTGATGAGCGTATTTACGAAGACCTTTTGACTCAAGAGTTCGATGCAATGATCGATATTGTGGTACCTGAACACCCAAGCATTGTTAGTGAAACTCTATATGAAGGCGAGTTTGTTATTGTGTGTAGAGAGGATCACCCGAGAATCCAAGGTGAAATCAGCGAAGCGCAATTCATGAATGAAAAGCATGCCGTATTAGATAGAACACGGCGGAAAGTTCGCAGTTTAAATCACTACACATCATTGGATTTATCTAAGCGTAAAATCGTGTTTCACGGCCGATCACTGTTCAGTAATATCTTGCTATGTAGCCAATCGGATTACATCACCGTAGTGCCTTTATCTATGGCTGTGCAGTTTCAAGAAAGGCTAGGTTTACAGTTGTTTAAGCCACCTTTTGAATATCAGCCTATATCTCACTATTTGATTTGGTTAAAGAAGCAGAATAATGACCCTGCTCATAAATGGTTCCGAGAACAAGTCATCAGTACATCAGATGCGATGTCGAAGACGCTTAAAGATAGGCGTTTGCGGTTTTAATTGAGAGTCTAACTCGAAGGGAAGCATTGGCTTCCCTTTTTTGTGTCATTGAGTTCGTGCTAGTCATAAATTTCATAACAAAAAATTATCACATTGAGAATTTTTGATAATTTCCTTGATTCCTCGATGAATCGTATTATTTCACTCAGAGATTAGTGGATAACCTCCACTCAAAATCATAACGGCGCCATGCTTGTGGTGCCAATAAGGGTGAAATATGAAATTCCTACACACAATGATCCGAGTTGCTGATTTAGACAAGTCTATCGAGTTCTACACCAAGGTATTGGGAATGAAGGAACTTGAACGCCATGAAAACAAAGACTACCGCTACACATTGGTTTTTGTTGGCTACGAACAAGGCGGCACGACTATCGAGCTAACGTACAACTGGGATACTAACGAGTACGAGATGGGCAGCGCGTTTGGTCATTTGGCATTGGGTGTGGAAGATATTTACGCCGCATGCGACAAGATCAAATCACTGGGTGGCAACGTCACTCGTGAAGCGGGGCCAGTAAAAGGTGGCTCAACGCACATCGCATTTATCACAGACCCAGATGGCTACCAAATCGAACTGATTCAACTAGGTTAATCGAGGATATAACAATGACAAACGCACTATTTCAACCAATTCAACTTGGTAGTATCGAACTTAAAAACCGTATTGTTATGCCACCGATGACGCGTTCTCGCGCAACGCAACCTGGCAATTCAGCAAACGATATGATGGCGTCTTACTACGCTCAACGCGCTTCTGCAGGTTTGATTATCGCTGAAGGCACACAAATTTCACCTATGGGTCAAGGTTACGCTTGGACTCCGGGTATCTACTCTGATGAGCAGATTGCGGGTTGGAAAAAAGTCACCGATGCAGTACATGAAAAAGAGGGCGTTATCTTCGCTCAACTTTGGCATGTAGGCCGTGTAACACACCCAGACAACATTGGTGGTGAACAACCAATTTCGTCTTCTGCACTTAAAGCAGAAAACGTAAAAGTATTCATCGATAATGGCACTGATGAGCCGGGTTTTGTGGATGTGGTTGAACCTCGTGAGATGACGAAAGAAGACATCAAAAACGTGGTTGGTCAATACCGCCAAGCGGCTTTGAACGCGATTGAAGCGGGCTTTGATGGTATCGAACTTCACGCCGCGAATGGTTACTTGATTAACCAATTCATCGACTCTGAAGCAAACAACCGCACTGACGAATACGGTGGCTCAATTGAAAACCGTTTACGTTTCCTAGGTGAAGTGGTTGAAGCTATGGTCGAAGCGATTGGTGCTGACCGTGTAGGTGTTCGCCTTGCTCCGTTCACATCGTTGAATGGTACGGTTGACGCTACGCCAGTAGAGACTTACACAGCGGCGGCGGTGCTACTTAACTTATACAACATTGTTTATCTACACGTTGCAGAAGTCGATTGGGACGACGCACCTGAAACGCCAAAAGCGTTTAAAGCAGCGGTTCGTAAAGCTTACAATGGCGCGCTGATTTACGCAGGTAAATACGACAGCGAGCGCGGCGAAAAAGCGGTTGCTGAAGGCGTAACTGATATGGTTGGTTTCGGTCGTCCATTCGTAGCAAACCCAGATCTACCCGCTCGTATTCAAAATGGTTACCCATTAGCAGCGCACGATCCAAACACATTGTTTGGTGGTGCTGAAAAAGGTTTAACGGATTACCCAAAATACGCAGGCTAAAAATAGCTGCCTGAAGCTGAGTATTGAGATAATATCTCGATCCTGTTGAATGTTTATAAAAAGCAACCTGCAGAGTCGGGTTGCTTTTTTTGTTATTGGACCAAGTAAGATGACGAAAGCGATGCGCGGAGAGCTTTATCTCCTATTTGCTACCCTGTTAGCTGGGATTGGATGGATTGCATCTAAACTGGTGGTGTTAGAAATGCCTGGGCCAGTGTTCATTGGTGTGCGATTCTTCGTCGCTAGTTTGATTCTTTTGCCATTTTGTATTCATCACATTCGTAAGCTTTCGCTTAAGCAGGTACTTTCTCTTTGCGGCGTTGGCTTGTTGCTGTCTGCTTCATTGCAAGTCTGGGTGTATGCAGTATTGATGACGGAAAGTTTGTCGGAAGGAGCGTTTATCATGAGCTTAGCTATGATCATCGCGCCGTTTGTCTCTTGGGTTATATTTCGAGTTAAGCCTAATCGTGCCTTCTGGATGTCATTTCCAATTGCGATTATCGGTATGTTGCTACTGACCCTAACTAACGGTTGGCACGTTGAGCAGAGTCAGCTCTATTTCCTATTAGCATCGATGTTGCTTTCGGTTCACTTTGTCATGAATAAGCGAGTGATTACTAATATCAAACCTATAGCTTCAATTTGCGTTCAGCTTTTTGTGGTGGGTGTTAGTGGGTTAGCGTTTGCTTCGATGACCACTCAACCAGAGTTTGAAATAACTCAAACCTTAATATTCTGGTTTATCGTCTCAGCGGTTGTCGCGACATCGATCCGTTACTTATTGCAAACTGTCGGTCAGCACTCCGTGAACATGGAAGTGGCGGCATTGATCATGATTCTTGAGCCGGTGTGGACATTGTTATTGAGTGTCAGCGTGTTGGAAGAAACGGTTGAGATGCAAAAGCTACTAGGCGGAGCGGTAATTATTGGTTCGCTATTTTGTTATATCAAATGGTCGAGACGAAAATAAAACACTCGGCGCAAGGCCGAGTGCTCGTTGGTTGTTAGCGCATGTTTATAGCTCATTAAGCATGTACTAGCAGTAAGCTCCGGTCACAGTAAGATCAGATTGCTGCGACCATCTTTTGAAGTAGCTTGATCATCTGCTGTTGTTCTTCAGCGTCCAACTCATTCATCAGTTCTTTGTTTAAACGAGTAGGGATTGAAATCAACTGTTCTTCGAGTGCTTTCCCTTTTTCCGTTAAGTAGATTCTGAAAGAACGACGACTGTTTGGATCGGCTCTGCGTTCAACCAGCTCAAGCTTTTCTAGCTTGTCTAGTGTGCGAGTCGTCGTTGAATTCTCGACTTTGGACTTTGCCGCGATATCACGCTGAGTAATACCTTCCTCTTCCCATAGGCACATCAAGGTTGGCCAGAGCGCAATGGTTAAGCCATGTTCTTTCAATTCTGTGTCGAAATCTTTGCTCGCTTTATTGGCGATCACGTTGATCATCCAACCAAAGCTATTTTGCCTATCAAATTCTTGTGACATCCGTCAGTACCTAATTCTTACGATGACATTACAACTATTGTCATCGTAACTAATACCGATGCAATTAGCACCAACATTGCTTCGTTATTTGATAAAAAAGCGAATTGACTGCTAATTTTGAATTAATCGCGAATCGTGACCTTGGTAATCATAATATCTTCGCAAGGTACATCTTCGTGTCCCCAGCGAGTGGTCGTTGGAGCGACAGCAATCTTGTTGACCACGTCCATGCCTGCCGATACTTTGCCAAACACTGCGTAACCCCAACCTGCGTTGCTGGTCGCGGTATGGTCAAGGAAATCATTGTCGTCAAGGTTGATAAAGAACTGCGCCGTTGCTGAGTGTGGTGCGTCTGTACGAGCCATTGCCACTGAGCCAATCACGTTCTTTAGTCCACGATTTGCTTCATTGACGATAGGTGCGTGTGTTGGCTTCTCTGTCATGTCGATAGTGTGTCCACCACCTTGAATCATGAAACCCTCAATCACACGGTGAAATGTGGTGCCTTCATAGAAGCCTTCTTGGCAGTATTTAAGGAAGTTTTTTGAACTTACTGGCGCTTTCTCAAGGTTAAGTTCAATTTCGATGTCGCCAAAGTTAGTGGTCAGAATAATCATAAAGGTGCCCAATGTTCGAGTACTAATATTTGAGTACTACAGAGTAGTGGATGACGTAATAGGGTGCAGTATATGAGAAATAACGGCGGATGCCAGTGAACAGTGATTTTGACGTGTATTCAAGGGCGATCTGAATGATCTTCGAGCGTGCCATTGCGCGCTCACTTCACTCGTATAGACAAGAAAGCCAGCGAACAGGTCGCTGGCTTTTGAGCTTTTAGAGACTATCGCTTTTGATTAAAGCGTTAGAAGGTAATTCACCAGCTGGTTGTACTCTTCGTAGCTCTTGATTTGATCCGGTTTTACGATGTATTTGTTGTTAACTAATACGCCCGGAACGCCAGTTAATGTGCTCGCATCAAACTGCTTATCAAAACGCTTCTGCATTGAGTTAACTGCGAAACCGTTGTAGGCCGCATCAAACTTCTTCGCATCTACACCGTTATCAATGAAGATCTGGCGCAGTTCCGCTTCGTTTCTTGGGGTCTGTTGCTTCTCGTGAATTTTGGCGAACATTGCTGGAACCATATTGTCTTCAGCGTCGAGTGCAATCATGGTCGCGTAAGCTTTTGCCATAGGCACAGCCATGTCGTTGCCCATAAACGCTACGTGCACTTTTTGAAAGCTTGCTGATTCCGGTAGGTCTTTCTTTAGGTACTCAATGACGCCTTCAAACTTGTAGCAATGAGGGCAGTAAAACGAGAAGAACTCGGTAACGACTGGTTTATCTGCTTTCGCTACGGCGAGGATCTTGTAGTGAGTACCTTCTTCAAACTGAGCGGCATTAATTGAAGCGCTCATGATCAGAGCTGCGAATAGGCTAAATAGCTTTTTCATGTGTTTATTTCCTAAATTTGGATGTCATTGTTTACAGCGATAGAGCTGTATTAGTAATACGTTGGCAAGCGTTGCCAAATAGGGACAAACAATTAAGAAATAGGAGGGCGGTAAGGAGCTTGTGGCGACATGATTGCCTTGTGTGAAGGCTCTTTCTCGATTAAAGCCAATGAACCAATTTGGGTATCAAAAGACTCTGACACAATCAACGGTGGCATTTTAAGCAAGCATACAGAGCCACAGCAGTGGTGTTCTACATTGGGTTGCGCGCTGGAATATGGGAATGAGTCACTGGTGTCGAATGAGGAATCGGTGTTCTGCGATAAGGTTGATAGATTTTGAGTTGCCTGCATAGCATTGGCGTTCGCGATACTGTCCACACTGATGGTGGCCACTAACATAGCGAATAGCATAAAAGCATGTACCCAAATTTTGCTTATCAACTTTGGCATGAAATATTGGTCTTTGTGTCCGAACTAAGGTTGGTATGAATCACATTCTGCAACCGCTAAACAAGAAAGCGTGAAACGAGCGCATGATACATCACTCGTTTGCGCATCTCTAATTAAACCCAACAAAACTTAGCAGAGCTCAACTTTTATTAAGCTTGGTACTGTTTAAGGAACATCTCGACGCTGGAATTAATGATTATTTGTTTGTGCTGCTTATCCGGAGAGGGCGCGTGACCAATGATCTGTGGCCAAAATGCAAAAGATTTCAGCAGGGCGATAAACTGAGTGGATGCATACAATGGGTCGAGTTCAACCAAACGACCATCAGCCAATGCCGCTTTGATCCAAGTCGTCAGGCCGCTTTCTGCTTGAGAATATTTTTCCATCGCTTGATGCGCGAGTTCTGCGTTATGAAAATATTCAGAGAACAGTACGCGAGATAAGTCGATGAAACCTTCAGACTCGAGAAGCTCAAGTTCTTGGTTGGCTATAGAGGTAAGTTGTTCATCTAGCGGTTGTTCGGCTTGATAGGGGAACTGAGTCGCTGCGAGTGTTTTGCTCCAAATGCTGTCTAAAATCTCATCCAGTAGCAGTTCTTTGCTGGCAAAATGGTTGTAAACCGTGCGCTTTGATACTTCCGCGCGGCTCGATATTTTATCCATGCTGGTGGCTTTATAGCCATGCTCGGTGAACTCTGCGATGGCAGCGGCCACGATAGATTCGCGTTTTCTTTGGCTTAGTGTTTTTTTTACCGTCATCTGGATATTACTCAATATGTCGCGGTTAGCATTGCATACTCTAATTTTACACCAGTAAGTTTACTTTTAGAATACCAATCAGTGTATTGGTAATTAGCACGCTAGCACCTGAATCGCTTTGCAATGAACTGCGGGTGTCATAGAATCGAAAACGTATTCGAATTTTATTGATATCAACGGAAGAGAATAAACAATCAATGAGTAGTATTTTAGAGTGTATTCGTACAGTTGGACGAGGGGAAAGAGGTCGTAAGCCTTTGTCGTTCGAACAAGCCTACCGCATCATGGATGAGTATTTAAGCGGAGAGGTCGGTGACGACCAAATGGCTATGCTACTGATGTTGATTCGTGTGCAGAATGAAACCAATGAAGAGATCGCAGGCTTTGTAAAAGCGTTTCAATCTCGAGTGCCAGACTTAGGTGCTGATATCGATTGGCCGTGTTATGCAGGTAAGCGTAACGATAACGCCAGTGGAAAGCCTTGGAACCTGTTGGCAGCAAAAATTCTAGCTGACAACGGCTATAAAGTATTAATGCATGGCTACATGGACAAACCCAGTGGTCGTACGCATGCCGAAACGCATTTAGAATGTGTCGGCGTTCGCAGCGCGCAAGATCCGCAAGACGCAAAGCAGATTCTAGAAGCCGATGGTATTGCTTACTTGCCTTTGGCGAACTTCGCCCCACAAGCTCAAACTATGATTGGTTGGAAACATCGTTATGGACTGAGAACTCCGATTAATACCGTTGTTCGTGCATTGAACCCTGGTGGTGGACGTTTAGGCTTGCGTGGCAGCTTTCACCCTGGATTCCCACAGCTTCATGCAGAAGTTGAGCATGTGATTGGCAATAAATCCCACTCGGTGATTTCATTTAAAGGCATGAATGGCGAATCAGAATACAACCCCAAGGTAAGCCAAACTGTCTGGATGAGTTCTCCTGAAAAGGTGGAATCTTTCTACTGGGAAGGCACGATGAATGCTGAGCTGCCTCTACCTTCTGAATGTGTACTGGGTACACCGGAAGATGAGATGGATCTGATGGCGAATAGTGTTGTGGATAGTATGACGGCAATTTTATTCGCAGAAACGCACGATAAGGCTGAAGCTTACTCAAAGGCAGCGCGTTTGTGGGAAGCCTATTGCACTCGTTAGTAGCTACTAGCCAGTCGTTAAGAGCTAGCAAATAACGTATAGCGATTGAAATCGTGAATGAGAAGGTCAGCGAATGCTGGCCTTTTTCGTATATTTACCGTGGTAGGTATTCGCTGTTGAATTAAGTAGGCAATCATTGTCAAGGTGATTGCCTACTCATAACATGTTATTCAACGGTGTTCTGTGCTGTTGACCATGCTGCTTAAGCTTGCCGAACAAGACATGCGTTATGACTGCGCTATTTTAGGAATAGGCCGAAGTCGATCTCTTGTTCTCTTCCGTATTTAACCAGTTTCACTTTCAAGTTGTGTTCTGCTGCAAGATCAATAGCTAAGTTAGACATGCGCTTTATCTCATTAAAACAGCTTGAGATTAGGGGCTTTTCTTGGTTGTCGACAGTAGCGATAAGTGTGTTCTCTGTACCTTCGTTGTCTGCATAAACATACGCGTACATGTTGTTGTCGTGTTGCATAAATTACCTAAGCTGAGCTTTTTATTATTAGTGTGATGAAGGTTACAGTATTTATGTATTCAGGCTAGCTTATGGGAGGAATCAAAGGTAAGAGTTTGTAAGCGGTGTTTAAATTTTTGCTTCATAGGCATGCGTGCAAGCCTTTTGTTACCTCGTTTTTTGCTTTGGTAGGTTTTGCCTATCAATAAAATTGTTGAAATCCATTTAGTAAAATCAAGATTTTAGACAACAATTAAGGTAACACGATAGAAAAATCGATAACAAAACGTATTTTAGGGAGAACGCAATGCATTCTATTAAAGTGAAAGATTACATGACGCCGCAGGTTGTGACATTCACTCCTGATATGCCGTTAAGTCTCGCGTTAGACAGAGTAATGCGCAGCCATCATATGGGTGGTCCAGTCATTGATGATAATGAACAAGTGATTGGTTTCCTTTCTGAACAAGATTTACTCGAGAAGTTAGTGAAGGTGAGCTATTTCTGCCAAGACACGCATATTGTAGGTGATTGTATGTACCAAGAAGTTCTCTCGGTATCACCAGAATTATCCATTATTGAATTGGCAGATATGATGCAAGTTGGAAAACCCAAAGCTTATCCAGTACTCGATAACAAAAAGCTAGTGGGAATGATCACTCGAACCGATGTTTTGAGAGCAATCGGCAAGAACTTAGATGAATGCTTTAAACATCAGGTATAGTTTTAAACATCATGTATAGTGGTGTGTTAAGAACGATTATTTTTCTCAATACCCTCAATTGAAAAGGCGCACTAGCGCCTTTTTTCTTTGTAGAGCTTTTCTTGGTGGATCTTTTTTGTCGATCCCTAGTTTGTGGCTGACTAGCTTATAGAGCTTTATTTTGTGGTGTTCCAACTTTTGGAGGTTTCATGTCAAATCAAACTGCGAAGTTTGTAGAAGGTTCAACGATGCGCCACATATTGGTGATGTCGGGGGCTGGCTCTGTTGGTTTGATGGCGTTATTCGTGGTCGATTTACTCGATATGTTGTTCATCAGTATGTTGGGACAAGTCGAATTGGCCGCGGCTGTTGGTTTTGCAGGCACACTGACATTTTTCTCTACCTCCGTTTCGATCGGTACTTCTATTGCTATGGGTGCGTTGGTTTCCAAAGCTATTGGTTCAAAGAATCAAGAACACGCTCGAAACCTCGCTACTAGTATTATGCTGACTGCTTTTGTCATCAGTTTGACGATTACTGCGGTGATGTTCGCCTATATCCCAGAGCTACTTGCTGCGATTGGTGCAAAGGGGGTTGCCGCAGAGCGGGCGCAAGCTTACCTGCAAATCTTATTGCCAAGCGGGCCATTTCTAGCGCTAGCGATCTGCGGGTGCAGGCTTGAGAGCTGCAGGTGATGCCAAACGTTCGATGTGGGCGACCTTGTCGGGCGGCATTGTTAACGCGATTCTCGACCCTTTGTTTATTTTTGGTTTTGGTTGGAACATCGAAGGGGCGGCTATCGCTTCTGTCTTTGCTCGTTTTTCGGTACTCTTTTTCTCGCTTTACCCTTTGATTCGCAGTCACCAGCTGGTGGCTCCCCCTTCTTTTGTACAATGGCGCATTAATATTCGACCAATATTGGCTATTGCGCTGCCTGCTATTATCACCAATACCGCAACGCCTATCGGTAATGCGATTGTAACGACGGGGATTGCACAATACGGAGAGGATTTTGTCGCGGGCTTTGCCGTGATAGGTCGTCTGACGCCGGTTTGTTTTGCGGTTATCTTTGCTTTGTCTGGCGCTGTGGGCCCTATTATTGGGCAAAATTTTGGTGCAGAACGAATGGACAGAGTAAAAGAAACACTCAACAACTCATTGTTGGTTACTACGGCGTACACCATCGCCGTTTGTATTCTCTTATACTTTGTCCAAGACTATGTGATCCAAGGCTTTAGCCTACAAGGTGATGCAGCAATTATTGTTGCCGCATTCTGTACCTATGTGGCGTTAACCTTCACCTTCAACGGCGCACTGTTTGTTGCCAACACGTCTTTTAATAACTTAGGTAAACCGCTTTACTCGACAGCACTGAATCTGGGTAAAGCCACTCTCGGTACATTGCCGTTCGTTTACTTAGGCTCGCAATGGTATGGCGCATTGGGTGTGCTGTATGGGCAAGCTTTGGGCAATGTTTTGTTCGGAATACTCGGTACCCTAGTGCTTCGCTATCATATTGCCGAGCTTATGCAAGGTTCCCAAGTTGATCCTGTAGAAGACGATGTGTCGATAGTCAGCTTGAATACACAACCATTCTGTTCACATGATGCCGTTCTTATTGATGATGTATCGGCGAACAGAGAAGAGTGTAAAGAGCTCAAGTCGCAATAACAGCGACACTCCAATATAGATTAGTTGGTTTGTAAATTTCTTCTTGGTCTTGGACAATTTGTTCTTGACCTTGGAGTAGTCTCCAAGGTTTATACTTTTGTTGTACTTAAGGTTCTGTTGCTCATGAGTGAGCAATAACCTCAAGGCTTTTGAGTATTAAGGAGATACATTATGTGCGCAAAACACGCAGCGTGCCGCTCAACAAAAGTGGACGTTCAACCACAAGCGACTGGAGCAAGTTGCTCTAGCCCTAAAATTTCAAGCATTACCGCAGCAGGTACTTCATCTTCATGTTGCAGCTCTTCTGCTACTGCGTCTTCATCGTCAGGAGATGATTGTTGTGGTTCAGACAGTGGAGAAGAAGACAGTCAGTCCTCTACTCAAACTTTAAATGCCCAATTTTCTAAAAGTTGGTTGGTCTCAGGAATGGACTGCCCAGCTTGTGCTAAAAAAATAGAGAAAGCCGTTAGTAACATTGAAGGTGTTATTCAAGCCAAAGTTCTCTTTGCCACCGAAAAGCTAGTTGTGAAATTCGACAATGAAAGTCTTGCCGACACCATTGAACAGGTCTCTATCAAAACGGGCTTCCCTCTTTCGGAAGTTGGTTCTAAAAAAGAAAAACAGCACCCCGAGACTTTTTGGCAAGCTCATATCCAACCTAATTTACAAATTATAGCGATTGCAGCCGCAATGCTCTTCGCAGCACTGTTGAAAAGTACTTCTCCTCAACTAAGTGAAGGTTTGTTTACCGTAACCTGTTTGCTTGGTTTGTATCCAGTGGCCAAGAAAGCAGTTCAGTTGGCACGTTCAGGTACGCCGTTTGCAATCGAAACCTTAATGAGTGTTGCCGCGCTCGGTGCTTTATACCTTGGCGAAACCGCTGAAGCTGCGATGGTTCTGTTACTGTTTTTGATTGGTGAGCGTCTAGAGGCATTTGCTTCATCAAGAGCAAGAAGTGGTGTTCAAGCCTTAATGGCACTGGTGCCAGAAAATGCCACCAAGATTATCAACGGCGACCGTGTTGACGTTGCAGTAAGTGAACTTGCTCCTGGTGACGTGATTGAAGTGGCGGCGGGTTCTCGTTTACCTGCTGATGCTCAACTTATTACCGACGCTGCGAGCTTTGATGAAAGTGCGCTAACGGGTGAGTCTGTTCCTGTCGAACATATAGCAGGCAACAGCATCATGGCTGGTGCTGTGGTGGTCGATAAAGTCGTTCGTATCACCATCACGTCAAAACAGGGTGAGAATGCGATCGACCGTATTCTTCACTTGATTGAAGAAGCAGAATCTCGTAAAGCACCGCTTGAACGTTTCCTCGATAAGTTTAGCCGCTGGTATACACCGTTAATGATGTTAGTGGCTCTTTTGGTCATCATCACCCCACCATTGCTGTTCGCGCAGCCTTGGGAAACCTGGGTTTACCGAGGTCTAGCTCTATTGTTGATTGCTTGTCCGTGTGCGTTGGTAATCTCGACACCTGCTGCAATTACTTCTGGTTTAGCAGCAGCGGCGAAACGTGGCGCATTAATAAAAGGCGGCGCGGCACTAGAGCAGTTAGGGAAAATTCAAACGATTGCCTTCGATAAGACAGGTACGCTGACTGAAGGTAAGCCTCAGGTTACGGATATTCAACCTCTATCAGGTTGGAAACAAGACGCGATGCTTCGTGTAGTTGGGGCGATTGAAGTTGGTTCGACTCATCCTTTGGCGCAATCGCTTGTCGCTAAAGTTAAAGAGCTGAATGTTGAGATCCCTGAGTCACACAACAAGAAAGCGCTCATTGGTAGCGGTGTTGAAGGCGATGTCGATGGTGTTAAGTATCAGGTTTTATCACCGTCTAAAGTCACGTTCGCTCTTGGACCCGATGTGGTTTCTCAGGTAGAAGCATTAGAAGGCGAGGGCAAGACGGTTGTGGTTGCTCTTGAGCTTAAAGATCTAGAAGAGTCAACAGAACAAGCTACGACTGTGATTGGTTTGATTGCTTGGCAAGATACGTTACGTAGTGACGCTAAGCTTGCGATTGAACGACTTAATGACTTGGGTATTCAATCAATCATGCTCACAGGGGATAACCCACGAAGCGCAGCAGCGATCAGCAGCAAAATTGGTATGCAATATAAAGCGAGCCTGCTTCCAAGTGACAAGGTGTCTTATGTTGAAGAGTTATCTCAACAGTCACATGTTGCTATGGTCGGTGATGGCATCAACGATGCGCCAGCAATGAAAACGGCGAATGTCGGTATTGCTATGGGTGGTGGTACTGATGTTGCGCTTGAAACGGCAGATTCAGCACTGACTCACAACCGTTTAACTGAGCTGCCCGCGATGATTGAATTGTCGCAAGCGACTATGAATAACATTCGTCAAAACGTAGCACTAGCGCTCGGTTTGAAAGGTGTGTTCTTGGTGACCAGTTTGCTTGGTATTACAGGGCTTTGGGTTGCCGTTCTTGCAGATAGTGGCGCGACAGCTCTGGTGACACTCAACGCACTGCGCCTGCTTCGATTCAAGTCTAAAGCGGATTAAGTTAAGCTCTCAGACATAGACGCTCTTAATTTTAAAAGCGTCTTATATAAGAAGCATCTCGCATAAAAGCGCCTTTAGCGGTCATACGTTAAAGGCGTTTTTTGTCTCATTAGTATGCAACGCAGCCGTTCGGATTGCTTATTTTTGTGATGCCAATCGGTTTTTCGTGAAACCTGAAATGTTGTTGCGATCATTGGTGTGATGTTCGTCACTTAATTTCATTATGAGCTTGGTTAGAGTGTGTTCGTACCCCACGAATTTACTATGAGCTTAAATAAGGGTAAAAAACCCAATAAGCCAAAAGGAGCGAACTATGTCTCAAGCTGTTTTCCACTTAGGTGTTACTGAAGCAGATCTTAACGGTGCTACTCTTGCGATCATTCCTGGTGATCCTGCTCGTGTGCAAAAAATTGCAGAAGAGATGGAGAATCCCGTATTTCTTGCGAGTCACCGTGAATACACGCTTTACCGCGCAGAGCTAGACGGTAAGCCAGTTGTTGTATGTTCAACAGGTATCGGCGGCCCATCTACTTCTATCGCAGTTGAAGAGCTTGCTCAGCTTGGCGTTCGTACTTTCCTACGTGTTGGGACGACTGGTGCGATCCAACCTCACGTAAACGTGGGTGACATGATTGTTTCTACGGGTTCTGTTCGTCTAGACGGCGCTAGCCTGCACTTCGCTCCTATGGAGTTCCCAGCAGTTGCTGATTTCGAAGTTGCTACAGCAATGAAAGCAGCAGTTGAAGAATCAGGCGCAGCAGTTCACATGGGCGTAACCGCTTCAAGTGACACTTTCTACCCAGGTCAAGAGCGCTACGACACGTTCTCTGGTCGCGTGGTTAAGCGTTTCCAAGGTTCTATGCAAGAATGGCAAGACATGGGTGTTCTTAACTTCGAAATGGAATCTGCAACGCTACTAACAATGTGTGCAAGTTCTGGTTTGAAAGCAGGTTGTGTTGCTGGTGTGATCATCAACCGTACTCAAAAAGAGATACCTGATCACGAGACACTAAAAGTAACGGAAGCGCGCTCAATCAAAGTGGTTGTAGAAGCTGCTCGTAAAATGCTTTAAGTCGGTAACAGTACTTTTAGTTTTCAAGTGCTTTAAGTCTTCAAGTGCTTTAAGTCTTAAAACGACTTCAAATTTTGAAAATGGCCACATCGAATGATGTGGCCATTTTTTTGCGTGTTTACAAGTCCTTTGAGCTTTTTACCTTGTCAATACGGGCGGGGTAGTGGATATAAGTCATTTACTACGATTGGCATAATCGTTACGGGTACAAAAAAGGCGAGTGACTTAAGTGGTCATTCGCCTTTTTGTTTTTTGAGAATTCGATATGTTCGAGTTTCTTAAATTAGCACTCTAAATCTTCATCACCACCGGCAGCGGTAAACCATGCCGCGAGATGTGTTTTAAGATCTTTTAATTCGTCAGGGCCAATCAATGCTAGGCCAAGATCTTCTGCTCGTGTGATGTCATTATGACGAAGAGGGCGGAAGCTCACCAACATTGCACGGGCCTGTAGGCCACCTAGCAGGTCTCTGAGCGATTCCAGCTTGTACAAGGTATCATCTCCATCATCTCGCATACCTTTGGTCTTACACTCGATGATGTGCAGCTTATTGTTCACTACAGAAGCAACATCAAGCTCATTACGAACCTCACGCTCACCGAGTTGACGATAAACCTGAACATTCAAAGAGCGGTCTTGAATGGTCGGCATGTCATCTTGGATCTGTTTAACGGTGCTATGAACCAATGTCTCAAGCCATTCGCCGTTTGAGAAGCGTCGCGCGTCTTCATTGGCAAACGTCAAAATACCATTGTCATAAGTGGCAATCTTAGCTTCAACCAAATCGCTCAACAGCATGTTCAGCTCGCGATAACCTTGTTGCTTCTCAGACAAGCCCACATCAAGCCTCTGTTCTTTACGGCAGGTCGTTGCAAGGTAGTTCAATGTAGCAAGGCCTGGGCCTAATTCTAATGCGTTACTTGCCCAACGCTCACCCAGTTCATAAAGTTTTTGGTCAAGTTGCGGAGACAGTTGTACATCGCTGAATTCACCACGAGCACCGAATACCGTTAAGTAGTCATCGATGGTGATGCGGTCTTGAACTTGTGCGTCTTCTTTCCCATTCGGGTAAAGCCAGCACAGCTTGTCACTGTTTGGTTCAACAACAAAGATTGGCCAGTGGTAAGTACGAAATACTTCGTAGACAGACAGTAGGCGGTGACGAAGGCCACAACTTGCGTTGAGCTTCACTTCTTGTCCCCGAGCTTTTAAGTCTTCAGCAAGGTTTTGGATCGATTCTTTAATTGCAGAGGTGTTTACGATAGTTGGAATCTCGAAAAATTCACTCGTAATATCACGCTTCTGCAAAACGCTGTCTAAGCGTTGATAGATACTGATTTGATTTTTGTCACCGATGAACACGATGTGAGTGCTGATCGTTCGGTTGTCGAGTAGTGGGGTGATCAACCGAATGGGGTCTTGATCGATAATGCCAACATGAACAGCCATATAAATTCCTTAATAGCGGCTCGCTCATAAAGGTGAAAGAAAAACGGGAAGCAGCAAGCCTTTATAATCATATAATGACAAAGCTCATAAAAAACAAGGGCAACCCTTGATAAAAGTTGCCCTTGTTCAATTAGTTATCACTATTGGGTGAGATATCCCAACATTTCAGGTGAATATCTATTGGTTCTTCGTTTACTTATAGCTTGAATTGATGAACTAAATCGCCTTGCTGGTTTGCCAGAATTGTTAGGTTTTGGCTTGCCTCTGCAATTGATGACATCGCTTGATAACTCTTATCAGCAATCTGGTTGATGTCTTCAATGTTACGCGCGATATCACCCGAAGTTTCACTCTGCTCAGCCGCGGCTTGAGAAATGTGCGTACTCATTCGACTGATTTCTAGAATCAATGCCTGAATTTCTTCCATAGCACTATTGGCACTTGAAGCTTGTTCAACCGACATATCCATATCGCTCATGCAGCTTTCAATCACATTACTTGCTGTTTTAGAACTTGATTGTAGGTTACTGATCATGGTCTCAATTTCAGACGTCGATTGAGTTGTCTTTTGTGCCAGTACTCGGACTTCATCTGCAACGACAGCAAATCCACGGCCTTGTTCACCTGCGCGTGCGGCCTCGATTGCTGCGTTGAGTGCAAGTAGGTTGGTTTGATCAGCAATACCACGAATAACATCGAGGATAGAGCCAATCTGGCTACTCATTTGTTGTAGCTCGCCTACAGCACCCACGGATTCAGTCAGGCGCACCTCAAGTTGATTAATGGTACTGATGTTGGTGTTCATGACCTGGCGACCTGATTCAGAAGCCGATTCTACTTGTTGAACCATAGTTAATGAGCTTTGTGCGCTGTTTGCTACTTCTTGTACAGAGTGAGACATTTGTGTCATTGCCGTTGCGACGGTTGCTGTTTGTTCACGCTGGCTGTTCAATTGAGCCTGTGTCTCAGAAGAGGTTTTTTGGTTTACGCTTGCAGTATTGGTTAGGTCATCTGAAGCATCATTCAGTTTCACCAGAATATTGTGCAGGTTGTCGGCTAAGGTATTGATGTGACGGCTTACTCGGCTGAATTCGTTGTCGTATCGAATATCGATACGCTGAGTCATATCTCCTTCGGTCAGGCCTTCTAATGTACCGAGGATGCGCGTTAGTGGCTCTCTTACACTATGTGCAATGTGGTAACCAATTGCTGCAGCGAATACGGTGACAACAATGCCAATTGCAATCGCTTTGAATAGACCGTTGTCGTAGATGCTGCTCGCATCTGCTAATGATGAGTTGAGTTGCTCTTCCGCTGTGACGTTGAAAGAATCCAGTACCGCCATTGCTTGGTCGACTTCAACGGCTAGATTAGCAATGTTGATGTACAAGGCTTCTTTCGCTTTCAGATAGTTATTATGTTTATCTAAAACACCGCCTTTTTGTCCCACGTCTTTGGTGAAGTTTTTAACCGATTCATCGAAAACATTTTTAATCGCAGGCAATTGTGTTGCTAAGCCACGGTACGCGTAGTTTAGGTGGGTAACGGCCTTTTTGTTTTGGTTAACGGCTTTTTGTACGAAGGCAACATCAGAACTTGCTAGTGCATCAGAGGTAATCACCTCCGCGTCTTGTAGTTTAATAAAGTAGCTCTTTGCCATCACTTTTACAGAGATACTTTTTTGGTCGGCAACGTACTCTTTCATGCCAACGGTCAATTCTGAATGTAAGCGTTGGAAATCACGTGATGCTTTTTGTACTTGCTCTTGCGCCTCAAACATAGCGATATAATTGTTCATCGCTTCATCTGCTTCGGTGAAGTAACGTTCTTCCATTGCTCTTAATTGCGTGATGCGCTCAGTGAGCGAGGTATTGTCTTGGCTTGCTGTTTCTAGGCTACCTAGAACTTCAGAAAAAGCGTTTTGTGATGCAGCAAACTCTGTACGCATTGCAGACATACGCTCAGAATTTTGTGTGGTTAAGAAGTCTTTAAATGACTTGTCAGCGGAAAGTAATTGGACACTTGTTTGGTTTGAAAGCGCAACCAGCGGCAATGAGACTTTTGAGACGCTCTCAAAATTGCTATGTATCTGATTCATGCTGCTCATCATGATGGTTATCGTGACTGCGAACATGATGATGATCAGTGCGAAACCAGCGTACATACGCTTGATCACAGATCCCTTCATGACTTTCTCCCTAAATAAATGTGGACCTAATACCAGGTCAAAACAAAACTAACAAAATTATCAGGATTCTATTGAGCTCGGCTTACGCATTTTATGACGCACACGTCAAAAATAGCCCTTTGTCCTAGCCAATATGCTGTTCTTGAGAGGTAAGGCGTGTTTTTTTTGATTTGAACGGTGTTTTTTATTATGCTTTAAAGCAGGTTTATTGTGGTTTGATGCGGCATAGCGCATACTCAAAGCATTAAAAAATAAATGTTTTATCGGAGAGATACATGGCTGAAGAAACCATTTTTAGTAAGATCATCAATAAAGAAATCCCAGCAGATCTACTATACCAAGACGATTTAGTAACCGCATTTCGCGATATTAACCCTCGTGCTCCTAGTCATATTCTAATTATTCCTAACAAGCTGATTCCAACAACGAATGATGTTGAAACGGAAGATGAAGCAATGATGGGACGTATGTTTACTGTTGCTCGTAAGTTAGCAAAAGAAGAAGGCATTGCAGAAGATGGCTATCGTCTTATTGTGAACTGCAATTCTCACGGTGGCCAAGAGGTTTATCATATTCACATGCATTTGGTTGGTGGCCGCCCACTTGGTCCGCTTTTAATGAGTTAATTAAAAGGCTAATAAGCTAACGAAACAGTTAATGATCTCATTAATACAAGTTAATGGTTAATTAACATAAACAGCGAGTTGGAAAATTTGTTGTTTGTATGCCAACTTTTAGTTTTATCTGTTGTCTGAATATCGGCTTCGCTCAGGCAGAGCCAATTAAGCAAGGGATTACCTTGCTTAAGATCCTTTTTACAACGTGTTTCGTTTTGATAATGAGACCCTAACAAAGTTGGCATTTTAAACATGCACGGAGACGATAAGTGAAGCACCAGTTTAGATTCGCTTCCATTGCCCTGTTATCGGCGTTGACAGCGGGTTGTGCGAATATGTCGGCAGGGAGCCTGTTCAGTCATTACAGCGCGCAAAACAAAGAAATTTACCAAGCAGTCAAGTCTGGGGATTATTCAACGGCTCAACAAGAGTTACCAGATTACGTAGCAGGTGACATTCTTGATAACTTTGAAAAAGGTAGAATTAATCTACTTGATCAAAAATATCCTGAGAGTAAGTCGTCGCTCGAACTGGCCGATCAGGCAGTAAAAGATCAGCAAAGTAAAGCGGTGATCTCTGTATCAGACAGTGCAACCAGTGTCGGCGCGTTGGCTGTGAATGACAATATTACCGAGTATGTGCCAGCCGATTATGAGTTGGGCTTTCTGCATTTATATCTTGGTTTGAATTATTTAAAGAAAAATGACTTAGAAGGTGCGGTGATCGAAATGCGTCGCGCTAACCAAGTTCAGGAACAAGCCAAGAAACAACGTGAAGCTGAGTTAGAAAGTGCTGCTAGCGACGCAAAATCTCAAGGGTTGTCTGCCAACGTGGGTAGTATTCTTGCGAATTATCCTGATGCGGGTAAAAAGCTGCAATCTGTGCAAAATGCGTATCTGATGTTTTTGTCTGGCCTGCTTTACGAAGCATCTAACGATCTGAACAGCGCTTATGTGGACTATCGACGTGCTTTGGCCATCATGCCTGAGAACCAAGAAATCATCGATAGAACCATGGCAACAGCTGCTCGCTTAGGCATGCGACAAGATTTAGCAACACTGAAAAAGCGCTACAAACAGTCATCTAAGTTAGGGGCAAGCGAAGGGCGAGTAATTGTGCTTCAAGAACAAAGTGCAGTTCAAGCGATGGACAGTTGGCGATTAGATTTGCCTATTTATGACAGTCGCGATCAGGGCGCAATATATTCTCTGGCGCTGCCATATTACCCGCGCCAAAACGTAGAACGTTTTTCTGCGCTACGAATCAGCGGGCAACCGTTGTCTGAGCATTTGATTACGGATGTGAATGCGATGGCGCAGAATGATTTATCTGAACGTATGACGAGCATTGTTATTCGCCAAGCGTTACGTGTGGTCGCGAAAGACCGCATCCGTAAAGAAGCAACTCAAGGTAACGATGTCGGTAACATTTTGTTCAATGTCTGGAATGCATTCACGGAACAACCAGACACTCGAAGCTGGCAATCTTTACCTGCGGAAATAAAGACCAGCACGTTTGTAGCAAACAGTGGTCAATATACGTTAGAAGCGGGCACTAAAACGTATGACTTTGATATTCGAGAAGGGCAGACCACTTTGGTGTGGATTTCTCGACAAGGAAACAATGCAACAATGTGGCATAAACAGCTAGGGAGGCTGTAATGAAAAAGTGGTTAGTGAGCTTAGCAGCGGTTATGGCTCTGGCTGGTTGTGCTGATAATACAGCTGGCGTAAGGGTAGATAGTCAAACTCAGAACGTTTTCTTTGGTGATAAGGTATTGGGTAGCCGCTTACAGGTTGAAGATATCCGAACTGACCTCGTCGACGGTCATACGCGAGGAATCGTGCGTTTAAACAGTAACTATAAAGGCGATCAACATATCCTTTATCGCTTTTACTGGTACGACGATGCTGGTCTTGAGGTCAACCTAAAGCAAGGCCCTTGGAAGCAAGCGATTGTTCGTGGCTTTGAAAGTATTTCGTTGTCGGAAGTGTCGGTAAATCCGAAAGCGACTCAGTTCAGAGTTCAGTTCAGAGAGCAGTAAACTTTCGTTTGGAACCGCTCATATTTAGAGTGGTTCCAAGCTTTATAGCAAAGACGAGATAGAACGGGTCTAAGGATTCGAAAATACAAAAATTTAAGAGAGTGGGTAACCCCACTTAGTGATTAGTTAAGGAAACAAAATGAAAAAGAGTGTCATTGCGCTACTAGGTTTAGCGGTTATTTTAGGCGGTTGTTCAAACAAGGTAAGCTACGGTGATGCACAATCAGTAGAAACCACGACAATCGATTTCGGTTCAACTGACCTTCAAACGATTGCGGGCGAAATGGTCGATAGCATGATGGCGTCTGGTTCTGTGTCTTATATTACTCGTGAGCAACGTCCAATCGTGTTCGTAGAGCGAATCAAGAACAAAACAAGTGAGCACATCGATACTGAGTCAATCACTGATACCATCAGTACTAAAATGCTGAACTCTGGTAAGTTCCGTTTCGTTGATATGGACCGTGTAGAGTCTGTTCGTGAACAATTGAATTTCCAAAATAACGATGAGCTTGTAAATCAAAGCTCAGCAATCCAATTTGGTAAAATGGTTGGTGCTCAGTACATGTTGTACGGCAACCTATCAAGCATCGTTAAGAAAGCGGGCAGCGACGAAGACGTATACTACAAAATGACCATGCGCCTAATGGATCTTGAGTCTGGCTTGATTGAATGGGCTGACGAGACTGAAATCCGTAAGCAACAATCTAAGAGCTTGCTGGGCTTTTAATTAAGTTTACTTGGCAACTAAACGCAGCCAGTTTTGACAGCGTCTAGTCTTGGCAGCGCATAGCTTGGCCACACAGAGCTTGGTTACACGCCAATGCAGTGCATGATGTGCTGTTTATGAAGAGACACTGGCTTTTGGTCAGTGTCTTTTTTGTAGGGAAATAAAGACGTTTATAGGGAGTAAATATGGCAATTTTTTCTTGGTCTGAGGCTAAGCTTCTTGATACCAGTTTGAGTTCGCTTGATGGTTACTTTTCTGAGCCACCTGTTAGAGCTCAAACGCTGACCGGCGGGTTGACTAATCGATGTTGGAAGTTGGTTGATGCCGATGGTACTGCGTATGTCTGGCGGCCAACTACACCTATCACCAAAGCGTTCTTCATCTCTCGTCATGAAGAGTACCAAGTGCTGTCTACGATTGAACGTCTAGGTATTGGACCAAGTCCAATAGTGGTCAATGAGCAAGGCTTATTGGTTGAATGGATTGCGGGTGAGACGCTTTACGAAGGCTTAGAGCTTGATGATTTGTTGAAGACTCTGATCTCGGTGCATCTGGTTAATACCGCGCGATTGCCGCTCCAACCGTTCAGTTTCACAGCGCGAGTCGATCATTACTGGCTCCAACTTGATGCGATTCATAAGACGGAAGCCTGCACCAATATTTATCAAGAGTGGCGCGTGGCTCCAAGTATCCCAAATGTTGACCTGTCTTTGTGCCATTTTGATTTAGGTGGTTATAACTTAGTGAGAAATAGCGATGGGATTAAGATTATTGATTGGGAATATGCAGCACTAGCAGACCCTAGACTTGATCTTACGTTGACCATTGCTGTTGCAGGATTACCAGTTGCTGAAGCCGTTGATAAGTACTGTCAGCTGCGAGGTATCCATGATGTTCAGCCTTGGCTCGATGGGGTAGAAGCATGGTTACCAAGAAACCAGATGATGGCGATGCTATGGTATTTACTTGCTCATCAGCTCTGGGGAGATGAAAGTTATCTGCGTGAAGCAGAGGCGCTGAGTCACACTTTATGTAGCTAGGATCACGTTTAGGAAGTGAAAAATATAATTTCGTTCGTGTTCCCTTTAAAACCTTATTTTTCATGTTAGATTAATTAAAACGTACCAATATTCAACAAGGAGGTACTAATGATTATTTATCTACATGGCTTCGACTCAACTAGCCCGGGCAATCACGAAAAAATACTGCAGTTGCAATTCATTGATGATGACGTTCGTTTCATCAACTACAGTACTTTGCATCCAAAACACGATATGCAACATTTGCTAAAAGAAGTGCATAAAGTGATAGAGCAATCCGATGACCCGCATCCGATCATTTGTGGTGTAGGCTTAGGTGGTTTTTGGTCTGAACGTATTGGTTTCTTATGTGGTATTAAGCAGGTGGTGTTCAACCCGAATCTGCACCCTGAGAACAACATGGTAGGTCGAATTGACCGTCCAGAAGAGTACGAAGACATCGCGACTAAGTGTGTTGCTCAATATCGTATGAAGAACAAAGGTCGCTGTTTAGTGGTGCTTTCTCGTGAAGATGAGATTCACGACAATACCAAAACAGCTGCCGCGTTAGAAGATTATTATGATGTCATCTGGGACGAAAAAGAGAGTCATAAGTTCAAAAAAATCTCTCAGCACTTGCAGACAATGAAAGCGTTTAAAAACGCTTAATTATTCCAGTTATTTTATAAAAGCAGCACTCAATTGAGTGCTGTTTTTTTATCCAAATTAGCAAGCGATGCCCGAAGGGTTCGAGCTGAGCACCCCGCAAAAAGCGTTTTACTCTTTGTTGAGGGAGATTTGCTTAGAATGACCAGGCTACTTCCCCCTTGCCGCGATTAAAACGCTTTTATATCGAACGAAATTTGACCGTGAAAAGGTCAATGTGCCCTAGTCATATAGATTTTATCGATGAGTTTGCGCAAACGTTAACTAATCAGTCACGAATCCTCATTGTGGGTAAGGATTTTTGTTGCGGTCATCTTTTTGCTATATATAATGTTCTAAAGCAAAATATTTTGATAAATGTCAAAAAAAATTGAGAGCGAGTGATAAAACTTGCCCATAATTTGTGCTCTGCCTCTCAGGTAGACACCTTTTTCATCCTCGTGAGCAAAGTGACAAACCAATGTTTGTTGCTTGTAATCCCTCTAACTACTCAGTGAGCTGTTGTTACTTATTATCACAGTCATCAAATGAGCCGCAGCCTTTGGAATTGAGGCCGAGTAGATACATAGAATTTATCGGTTGGAGTAATCGAGCCGAACCCCATTTATTCATTTTGTAGAGGATTGTCATTGTGACAAAAATTATCGTAGTAGGCGGCGGTGCTGGTGGTTTAGAACTAGCAACTAAGCTAGGCCGCACTTTAGGTCGTAAGAAACGTGCCCAGATTACTCTGGTAGACCGTAAAGCAAGCCACCTATGGAAACCATTGCTTCATGAAGTAGCCACTGGCTCATTGGATGAAGGTGTTGACGCGCTGAGCTACCGCGCACACGCGAAAAACCATTGCTTTGATTTCCAAATGGGCAGCCTGAACGATATCGATCGTGAACGTAAAGTGATTGCGTTGAGCGAGTTGACTGATGAGCACGGTGAGTTACTGATGCCAAGCCGTGAACTTGAATACGACATTCTTGTGATGGCGTTAGGTTCAACGTCAAACGACTTCAATACCCCAGGTGTTCGTGACAACTGTATTTTCCTTGATAGCCCAGAGCAAGCACACCGTTTCCGTACAGAAATGAACAACCAGTTCTTAAAGCTGCACGCTAAGAATGGTCAAGGTACGGTAGACATCGCGATTGTTGGTGCTGGCGCGACAGGTGTTGAGCTTTCTGCAGAACTGCACAACGCAGTGAAAGAGCTTCGTACATACGGTTTTGGCGACCTAGATTCAAGCAAGCTGAACGTTAACCTTGTTGAAGCGGGTGAGCGTATTCTTCCAGCTCTTCCTCCTCGTATTTCCAGCGCAGCACATTCAGAGCTAACTAAGCTTGGCGTCAACGTGCGTACAACGACAATGGTTACACAAGCTGATGCTGACGGTCTAACGACCAAAGATGGTGAGAAGATCCCAGCACAGATCATGGTATGGGCTGCCGGAATTAAAGCACCAGATTTCATGAAAGATATCGGTGGTCTTGAGACGAACCGTATTAACCAGTTGGTTGTCAAAAACACGCTGCAAACTACGCTTGATGACAACATCTTTGCTATCGGTGATTTGGCGCAATGTACACAAGCGGATGGTTCGTTTGTTCCACCACGTGCGCAAGCGGCTCACCAAATGGCAAGCTGCGCATTTAGCAACATCATTGCTAAGCTGAACGGTCGTGACCTGAAAGACTACATCTACAAAGATAAAGGCTCACTGGTTTCACTAAGCCGTTTTTCTACAGTAGGTAGCTTGATGGGTAACCTGACTAAAGGTTCGATGATGGTTGAGGGACGTATTGCTCGTGTAGTTTACATCTCTTTGTACCGAATGCATCAGATGGCACTTCACGGCTTAATCAAAACATCACTGATGATGCTGGTTGGTCGTATTAACCGTGTCCTTCGTCCAAACCTAAAGCTTCACTAATCAGGTAAGCCTTCGACGGTCATTACGCTGATAATAAAAAATAGCTCTGCGGAGCTCTTTTTTGATCGTGTCGAGTACGTGTTATTACGGATTGTTACTCGATTAAGCGATTAAAGCGATTAAAGCGATTAAAGCGATTAAGATAATGTAGGTAACACAGAATAAACCACGCCATCTTTCGGTTTACCGTTAAAGATAAAGCGATTCTTTGCAATTGCTTCACGTTCAGCGCCACATTTCTCGATCAGCTTTTGACTGGGTAGGTTCTCTGTATCGCAGACAATCTCCAAACGCGTCAACTTGAGCATTGCGAAGCAAAATTCAAATAGGGCAAGCATTGCTTCTTTCGCGACCCCTTTTCTCTGAAATTGATCGCCCACCCAATAACCTAAACTTGCCATATTAAAGGTGTGGTAAAGCTCATTTATGGCCACCATGCCGACTAACTTTTCGCTTTTTCGTTCGAAGATACCAAAGCCAAACGCATCGGCTTTAACCCAGTTTAAGCGAGTCGCAAGAATGAATCTCTCGGCCTCGACGGTCGAAAACTCGTCGTGGCACCAGTCGAGCCATGGCAATAAACTCGGGGAGGATTTAACCAGCTGCGAAAACTCTTGAGCGTCTGAGGCTTCAATGATTTTTAGGTTGAGGTGTTGAGTATTTATCTGAAAGTCAGGGCTCATAAGAAATACCGAATTACATGTAAGTACTGAACAAAGGATTCAGTGCAGAATAAAGATAGATAGCACTTAATAAAACGCCCTCACTAGGAGGGCGGATTGAATTATTTATATAATTATAGCCGAATCGGCAAGTAACTTACTGCGCCACGCGTCGAACTTGAATAACCATTCCAAGAAGTGGGTGGTCAAGGTAGTGAGTTTCTGTACTGCGCATACGACGTTTTTGGTCCATGCGGTAGCTCTTAAGAAACTCTTGGACTTCAACCGTCGGAGAAATCTCCGTTAGATTACCCACTTGCACGTTACTTTCTGCACCACTTACAGGTGAATCTAGCTCGATTTGTTGCTCTTGTAGAGTCACTTCACGAACGCTCGGCGCTTTTAAATCCAATGTCGTTTCAGCGTATAGATAGTGCTGAACGTAGATTTGCAGCTTGCCGTCTAACTCGTAAAGCGGCTTATCGATAGTCTCTTCTTGAAAACCATTCGGATTTGATGCAGTTACTGCACCTTTCTCAGAACCGTCGGCATTAAACTGTTTAGAGAAGTCTTTACCGGCCTGAATATGGAAAACCGGTGCCGAGCTTTTGCCTTGGTCGCCTTGACGCCAAGCGGTATGCATCAGAACTTCAAAGCCTGCGTGTTTGCGTAGCTTATCTTTCTGAGGTGTTAACTTGTATTCCGAGTAAGGCAGCATCTGCACGTCTTTCTTCGCTCGGTATTGGGTATCTTGAAATGAACCTACGCGCTCAAGTGAAATCTGAGGCTGTGTGTTTGGCCAAGATTCATTCACTTTTTCTGCATCAACAGCACGCTTAAAAATGATCACTTCTATATCAAATTGTCTCTGCGCCAAACTTGGCAGTGAGACGAACAATAGTAGCAGTGGGATCAGTCTTTTCATTTTTACTCCGTCTTCCAGCCGAATTACCGGCTGGATAATTTATATGTGCAAGTGGATTGGGTCTTATGCCGAAGGAAGCAAGTTCTGTCTGAATTCGCCCAATAAATCACTAACAAATTGAATTCGTTTCCGTCTGTCGACCAATGGTATCGTAAACTTGAACTTTGTTGGTCCTTCCATTGAAAACTTTTGCGGTTGAGATTGCAACAGTTTAACAAGGTAGGTCGGGTTTATGTCAGCATCCGGGTAGAATTCTAAGAATCCACCTTTATCATGAGCCTCAATTTTCTTCGCTTTGATAGACGCCGCGGCTAATTTTAGCTCTGAAACTGACAACAAGTTCTTGGTAGCATCCGGCAGAAGGCCGAAGCGATCAATCAGCTCGACTTTCAACTCTGCCAATTCGTCGGTGTCACTCACACTCGCAATACGCTTATAAGTAGACAAACGTGTATTGATGTCTGGGATGTAGTCATCCGGCAACAGTGCTGGCAGGCGCATCTCAATTTCAGTTTGTTCACGCAGTAGGTCATCAAGCGATGGCTCTCTACCTTCTTTCAATGCTTCAACCGCTTGCTCAAGCATCTCCATGTAAAGCGTAAAGCCAACCGACTGGATTTGACCACTCTGTTCATCACCTAACAGCTCACCCGCGCCACGAATCTCTAAATCATGGGTTGCTAGCGTAAAGCCTGCACCTAAGTCTTCAAGTGAAGCAATGGCGTCTAATCGCTTGACGGCATCTTTGGTCATTGCTTTCGGGGGAGGTGTTAGCAAGTAGGCATAAGCTTGGTGGTGAGATCGACCCACACGCCCACGCAATTGGTGCAACTGTGCTAAACCAAGGTTATCGGCTCTGTCCATTAAGATGGTATTGGCTGTTGGTACGTCGATACCGGTTTCGATGATGGTTGTACACACTAGCAAGTTAAAACGCTGGTGGTAGAAATCATTCATGATGCGTTCTAGTTCGCGCTCTCGCATCTGGCCATGAGCCACGGTGACACGCGCTTCTGGAATCAGTTTCTGTAGTGATTCAGCCGTCTTTTCAATCGTGTCGACTTGGTTGTGTAAGAAGTAAACTTGACCACCACGCATGATTTCACGAAGTACCGCTTCTCTGACGATCGCGTCATCACTCTCACGGACAAAGGTCTTTATTGCTAAGCGTCGTGCTGGTGGTGTTGCGATGATTGACAAGTCACGCATGCCGCTCATTGCCATGTTCAATGTACGTGGAATTGGCGTCGCGGTGAGCGTTAGGATATCGACATCCGCACGCATTGCTTTCACTTTTTCTTTCTGACGCACACCAAAGCGGTGCTCTTCATCGACAACCAACAGGCCAAGGTCTTTAAACTGAAGGTCACTTGAAAGTAACTTGTGAGTACCCACTAAGATGTCGACCTTACCGTCGGCGACATCTTGCATGATCGATTTCTGTTCTTTGGCTGATTTGAATCGAGACAGAACCTCAACACGAATCGGCAAGTTGGCGAAACGGTCGCGGAAGTTTTCAAAGTGTTGCTGAGCAAGTAACGTTGTCGGTACTAACACGGCCACTTGTTTGCTGTTATCGGTACACACGAACGCGGCACGCATTGCGACTTCTGTTTTACCAAAACCAACATCACCACACACCAAGCGGTCCATGGCTTTTGCTTGGCACATATCAGACATTACCGCATTAATTGCCATCGCTTGGTCATCGGTTTCTTCAAACGGGAAGCCAGATTTGAAGGTTGCGTATTGACCACGATCGAGCACAAATTTGTAACCCGGCTTAAGCTCACGCTTGGCGTAAACATCGAGCAGTTCGGCTGCGACGTCACGGACTTTCTCTGCAGCGCGCTTACGAGCTTTCTGCCATGCTTCACCGCCAAGTTTATGTAGCGGTGCAGAATCTTCAGCACCACCAGAGTAGCGGCCAATTAAGTTCAGAGATGCAACTGGTACGTAGAGCTTGGCATCGTTTTGATACTCAAGTGTTACGTATTCGGTTTTCATACCACCCGCTTCTAGGGTCTGCAGGCCTATGTAGCGACCAATACCGTGGTCAATGTGAACAACCGGTTGGCCCGGTTTAAGTTCCGCTAAGTGACGGATTACGGTGTCGCTGTTTACGCTTTTCTTATCTTTTTTTCGACGCTGAACAACGCGATCACCCAATAGATCACTTTCACAGATAAGGGCGATGTTTTGCTCTTCGTGGATAAAGCCATGCTCAGCAGAACCTAGGATCAGGGTGAACTTATCTTTACCTTTAATTGCCGCGTCGAGGTTTTCAACTTCGCTTGGACGAACTTTGATGCCTCGAAGCAATTCACTTAGAGCTTCACGGCGGCCTTCAGACTCAACCGAAAAGACCACTTTTCCGTCGAAGGTTTCAGTGAACTTTCTTAAGTTAGACAACGGTTCTTTATTCTGATGTTGAACGCTGAGATCTGGTAGAGACGTAACTGGAAGGTTGGTACGCCCAGCTTTTTCTTCAATTGAATCTAAGCTCAGATTGACCTGTGGCTTTTGTTTGAAGTGTGCGAACAGTTCGTCTTTCTTTAACCACAGTTGTTCAGGTGTGAGCAGCGGTCGTAATGGATCAACACCGCGTTGTTCGTATCGATGAGAAACGTCGGTTAGGAACGAATCTACTGCGGTCTCGACATCACCTAGAACGAGGATTTGCGCTTCATCGGAAACATAATCAAACAAGGTTTCGGTGTGCTCGAAGAACAGCGGTTGCCAATACTCAATACCAGCAGGCCACGTGCCTTTAGAAACCTGCATATAAACCGATTCTGGTTCACGGCGCGCATCAAACTGTTGGCGCCAACGAATACGGAAATCTTCAATCGCTGTTTCCGAGGTTGGGAATTCGTGAGCAGGCAGCAGTCGAATCTCAGAGATGTCTTCGATAGAGCGCTGGTTTTCAGGATCGAAAGTACGGATCGTGTCGATCTCGTCATCGAAGAAGTCGATACGATACGGGTCTTTGCTGCCCATTGGGAACAGGTCGAGAATAGAACCACGGCTAGCGTATTCACCCGGGCCAAACACTTGGTCAACATAGCGATAGCCCGACTTTTCGAGTTGCAGACGTAATTTCTCTAGTGAATAGAGATCGCCTGTTTTCACCATTAACGTGTGTTGTAGTAAGAAGTCGCGCGGTGACTGGCGTTGCAATAACGTGCTGATCGGAACGATCGTGATGCCATCTTTTAGCGTTGGCAGTGCGTAAAGGCGTGCTATACGATCTGAAATGATCTCTTGGTGCGGAGAAAAACTGTCATAAGGCAGTGTTTCCCAGTCTGGGAATAGTGCGACTTCATGTGCCGTAAACTGTTCAATTTCAGATTGAAGCTTGAGTGCGATCTGAGGATCAGGCACTGCAAGTAAAGTATGGTTGTTATGCTGCTCCGCTAGTTTAGCGATAGTAAGCGCGAGAGATGAACCAACTAGGTTACCGATGTGCTTTTTGTCACCGGCACCTTTGAGCTTAGGTAGTGTGAAAATGGATTGTTTTGTCATGTCTATTTACTTGTTATCTCGTTCTAGAGAGCGTTGACGTAAGAGCTTTTGTTGTTGATGGAGCGCAGCCTTGATCAACAAGTCTTGGTCAGTATCACGAAGATGAGCATATTTGAATTTGATTTCGAAGCCTGAATCTTTAGGTTCGCTAGCGAAGACCTCCGCGTAGCAATAGATAGCGGCGGCAGGGTGCTCGATAAAGAGCTTGGCTTTAACTAAGCGACCCGCTTCGATATCTGTTTTGGAAAAACACGAGAACTGACTCGCGCCAAATGAATACGTGTGGGTACGAAATTGTTCATCATCTTGTTGCGATAACATAAAGCTCAACAAGAGGTTTAATTTAGAGTTCTGTGCATCCAATAAACTGATGACATTCTTCAAGTCGCTGTTTTTCAGTTCGTTGCGAGCACTGTCAGCTAATAGATCCAATTGGCTAAATTCACTTGCCACTACAAAAGGGGCAGGGATCTCTGATTCGAACTGAATCTGAGAAGGTAAAGCGAAGTTACTGTCCATTGGCTCAATATTAGCGGTAAGGCTGTGGTGAACGGTAAAAAACTCTTGTTCTGTCATGCGTTAGTTCCTTGAAGTGATCTATTGATTATCGCTATGTGGCCGCAGTAATCAAGGTCAGTTAATTGAAAGTCTCAAATAGTTGTTTGAAAGTTAGCTATTTGACAAGGTTCTGTTTTTCAAGCCTAACTAATTGAGTTAATTCACTCTATATTTTCAATTAACCCCTACACAGTAACGGCAATACCCGTTACATTAACCCGCATCTCCTTTAGATGGTTCAAAGTATGTTTCATCCTATTTCATTGTTTGTTGGCCTGCGTTATTTGAAAGGCCGTTCAGGTGATCGCTTTAGCCGTTTTGTTTCTTATATGTCGACAGCCGGAATTACCATTGGTGTGCTGTCTCTGGTTACTGTTTTGTCGGTAATGAATGGATTCGAAGCGCAGTTAAAAGACCGAATTCTTGGTGTCCTTCCTCAAGCCGTCGTTTACGAGCAAGGAGGCACAACGTCACTTTCTGCTCAAGCCCCTAGCTTTGCGGAGCAAATGTCGCTCAATGGCCACGTAGAACCTATTGTTCGCAGTGAAGCGGTGATCCAAAGTCCTGCTCAGTTATCTGCGGGCTTGTTAATCGGTATTGAGCCAAATTCAGATGACCCTCTTCAGAATCATTTAATTGCTGGCAGACTGTCTTCACTCAAAGCTGGTCAGTATCAGCTTTTCCTTGGTCATACCTTGGCAAGAAACTTGAAAGTGTCTATGGGCGACAAAGTTCGCTTAATGGTCACCAGTGCCAGCCAATACACACCGTTAGGGCGCATACCTAGCCAACGAAATTTTACCGTAGCTGGCATTTTTAACACGGGTTCGGATATCGATGCTCAATTGATGGTGACAGATATCAACGATGCTGGGCGTTTGATGCGCTATAAATCAGACACCATTTCAGGCTGGCGACTGTTTTTTGATGACCCATTTGAAGTGGCAGAACTATCAAACCAACCGCTACCGGAAGGTTGGGTGTGGAGCGATTGGCGAGACCAACGTGGCGAGCTATTCCAAGCCGTTCGAATGGAAAAAAACATGATGGGTTTGATGCTTGGGCTGATCATTGGTGTTGCTGCGTTTAACATTATTTCTGCGCTTATTATGGTGGTGATGGAGAAACAGTCCGAAGTCGCCATCTTAAAAACCCAAGGTATGCGTGATGGTCAAGTCATGGGGATCTTTATGGTTCAAGGTGCAAGTAGTGGTGTGATTGGCGCATTATCTGGTGGCATCCTGGGCGTGATTTTAGCTTCGAACCTCAATACTATTTTAGAGGCGATGGGTGTTGCTCTGTTTTCATTTGGTGGACAGTTGCCAATATTGATTAATCCAATCCAAATTGCGGTTGTTGTGGTTCTGGCTATTGCACTTAGCTTGATTGCCACTGTATTCCCTTCTTATCGTGCATCGTCTGTAAAACCTGCTGAGGCCCTTCGTTATGAGTAATTTCCTTCAATGTAATGATATCCGTAAAACGTACCGTGAAGGCTCGTTAGATACTGAGGTTCTCAAGGGCGTCAGCTTCGAAATAGAAAAGGGTGAGCTAGTAGCAATCATTGGTACATCCGGTTCAGGTAAAAGTACGCTATTGCATATTTTAGGGGCGTTGGATGATGCTTCTGATGGTAGTGTCAGCTTTCTCGGACAAGACTTAGCGTCTTTGAGTTCGAATAAGCAGGCCAAGCTTCGCAACCAGCATCTTGGCTTTGTTTATCAATTCCATCATCTTCTTTCTGATTTCTCAGCGTTAGAAAACGTAGCGATGCCGTTGTTGATAGGTGGAGAGAAGCCAGCGAAAGCTAAACAAGAAGCACAGTTGCTACTTGATAAAGTGGGGCTAAGTCATCGTGTTGACCACCGACCTTCAGAACTTTCAGGTGGTGAGAGGCAACGAGTGGCAATTGCTCGTGCATTGGTGAACAAGCCTGCGCTAGTGTTGGCGGATGAGCCGACTGGTAACCTAGACCACAACACAGCACTTTCTATTTACGACTTAATGCGCGAACTGAACCGTGAGTACGATACTGCCTTTTTGGTTGTGACTCACGATGGTGAACTTGCCGGTAAGATGGATCGCCAACTTCACATGCAAGATGGTTTACTGGTCAACGTAGAAAAAGAGGATAGCTAAGTGTTTTCTTCTTTATCTCTATTGATAGGCGGCCGATTTAGCCGGGCGAAACAACGAGACAAAATGGTGTCGTTCATCTCCTTGTCTTCGACAATTGGTATTGCTGTTGGTGTCGCGGTAATCATTATCGGCTTATCTGCAATGAATGGTTTTGAGCGAGAGCTTCAATCACGAGTACTTTCTGTCATTCCTCACGGTGAGTTTGAGGGCGTGAATAAACCAGTAACTCGCTGGGAGCATGTGATTGAGGAGTCGGTAAAGCACGATAAAGTCGTTGCTGCTGCGCCTTATGTGAAAATTACCGCGCTTGCCGAAAAAGGCAAAGAGTTGAAAGCAATTGAAGTTCGCGGCGTTGACCCACAACTTGAGCAACAAGTATCGAGCCTATCGAGTTTTATCGATAAGCAAGCTTGGAGCGATTTTAAGGCAGGGCAACAACAAATCATTTTGGGCTCTGGTGTGGCCAATGTACTTGGCGCGAAAGTCGGTGATTACCTGACTCTGATGATCCCGACGGTGAATGGGTCGGTTAAGGTTCAAGCAGCTAAACGTGTTCGAGTCAAAGTGGTTGGCTTGCTGACGCTTAATGGCCAAATTGACCACAGCTTAGCTTTGATCCCGATCGGCGATGCGCAAATTTACGCAAACCTAGGCGAGGCAGTGACAGGGGTTTCTTTAAAAGTGACCGATGTTCTGAACGCGAACTCTATTGTGCGTGAGGTGGGTAACCAGCTTGATGTGTATGTGTATCTACGAAGCTGGCAACAGAAGTTTGGCTTCTTGTATCGAGATATTCAGTTGGTTCGCACCATTATGTATCTGGTGATGGTACTGGTTATTGGTGTTGCTTGTTTCAATATTGTCTCGACATTAATGATGGCAGTAAAAGACAGAGCATCAGAGATAGCGATTTTAAGAACCATGGGCGCATCGGACGGCCTTGTGAAACGCATTTTCGTTTGGCAGGGCGTATTCTCCGGTGTGTTAGGTAGTTTGGTGGGCAGTGTAATAGGCGTGTTAGTGGCGCTTAATCTCACGACACTTATCAAAGGGCTTGAAAGGCTAGTTGATCACCAGTTCTTGTCCGGTGACATCTATTTTGTCGACTTCTTGCCATCACAACTCGATATGACGGATGTTGTTGTGGTTTCAGGTACAGCGATTGTATTGAGCCTATTGGCGACATGGTACCCAGCATCACGAGCAGCCAAGTTAAACCCTGCCTCGGTGCTTAGCTCGAAGTAATGCGCTGAGTAATACTTCATGTAGCATGATAGACAAATGGCATACACAAAAAAGGATCCCTGATGGGATCCTTTTTTTGAATTCAATCTGCATTCTTTACGACTGTGGTTACATCCCAATATTGCAGAGTTCTGCGGTTCATCTGACTTTAACTTGTGTGCGGTTTAAGTGAAGCGCATACAAGGATAGATTGAACGACAAGGAAAAGTTGTCAGTACCTTGCTTGACGCTTCTTCCAACTTCTTACTACTGAGTAACGCCATAACCCGCGAATACCAAAGTAGCCAATCATTGCTGAAACCACGCCACAAATCAGGCAACCCAGTAAGAAAGGAGGCCCGATTGTATTCATTTGCGCCAAGATGAAGTCCCAAGACAATTCGAAATGGAAGGCTTGAGGTGGTACATGCATAACAAACGCCCCGACTTTATAAGCAAAGTAGAAGAGAACGGGCATAGTGACCGGGTTACTGATCCAAACAAGTGCGACAGCCAAAGGTAGGTTAACGCCACATGCGACAGCAAGGCCTGCAGACATAATCATTTGGCTTGGTAGAGGGACAAACGCCATGAATAACCCAACAGCGAATGCGCCAGCCGCAGAGCGACGATTAAGACACCATAAGTTGGGGTTGTACAAAACATTGCCAAAAACTTTCAATGCTTTCTGACGCTTGATTAGCTCATGGTCAGGCATAAATCGTTTGATAAACTTTCTTGGCATAGGAGGAAGCTACTCTCTTGTTTAACACTTGGTTCTTGATTTCATTTGCTGCGACAGTTGTGTCTGCCAGCTTCTGGCCTGTGATGCCTCATTGGGTTTGGGCACCATTGATGCTGTTGTTACTACTAGCATCAACAAAGTATAGCGTTTTCCGGAGTGCAAGAGGTCTAGCAACAGCATTGATACTAGTTATCTGCCTAGGGAATGTAATTGAAATACAAACGAGTCGCTTATTTCAATCAGGGCAGAATACTACCATAAATGCTTCGGTTGTTAGCCTTTTTAGTGAAAATAGCCACGGTTTTGAAAGCGTAATAGTAGCTAGATCAATTGGCGGCGAAAAATTAATCTTTCCTCAATTAATAAAATTACGTTTGTTTACTCCTTTTAAGTTAACACTCGGAGATGATGTCAATTTATCTGTGTATATAAAGCCTGTATGGGGCAAGCTCAATGAAGCAGGCTTTGATTTAGAAAAGTATCTTTTTAGTGCAGGTGTGGTTGCCAATGCAATTTACAGATCTGGTACAAAGTATCGCATTCATACCAATAGCAATTTACGGTCCTATTGGTTTGAAAACAGTCTTGAAAGGTTAAGTCAACTGGCAAATCAAGACCTCATTATGGCTTTGAGTTTTGGTTATCGAGACCTTATTCACTCTCAGCGTTGGGACTTACTTAAAAGCAGTGGTTTGATTCACTTGATGGCTATTTCGGGGCTGCATATTGGGATTGCCTTTGGTATCGGCTATCAAGTAGGAAAGGTATTCAGGTTACTATCATCTTCACTTCTTTGGTTGCCCACAATATTCGGAGTCGGCTTAGCCTATTTCTACAGTTGGTTTGCTGGGTTCACGCTGCCCACCTTGAGAGCTTTGGTGATGTGTATTATCGCCAGCTATTTCTTGTGGCGTGGGCAAAATATCAGTTTGTTTCGGTATGTCGCCTTAAGTCTGTGCGTGGTTCTGCTAATTTGGCCATTTTCAGCATTATCGAGTAGCTTCTGGTTGTCTTTTGGTGCGTTAGGTGCCGTTCTTTACATTGCGTTAAATAGTCAGTCATCCGATTCAAACTCAACATTTATCGACCGAGCACTGCAGCTCTTCAAGATTCAGTTAATGCTGACATTCCTGATTGCTCCCTTTTCGATGCTGTTCTTTAATGGGGTCAGCTTAGTCTCTGTTTTCTACAACTTGCTCCTTTTACCTTGGGTGTCGATGGTGGTTATTCCACTATTGTTCCTGGCAATGTTCTTTAGCTTAATATTGGCGCCAGTATCAGGTGGCGTTGGCTTAACTACATTCAACAATGGTTTGTCTGAACAATTATGGATGTTGGTCGACTTATCGCTTGAGCCTCTCGTATTTAGTCTTCCTTTCTCTGAACGATTTTGGTTTCAAGTGGATAATCACACGATTGAGTTGTCTGTATTCCTCATCTTGTTTTTCGGTTTTGTCAGTCGATATTTCAAGCGAGCACTATCTATATTGATTATTACCGTGTTTGTACTGTGGTGGGAGTTCGGCAAGCCTCAACAAGACAAACTAACTATCGATATCTTGGATGTTGGTCACGGGTTGTCTTTGCTCTTAGAAAAGAACAATCAGATTGTTGTTTACGATCTTGGTAACGCATGGCCAGGAGGTTCCATTGTCGAATCCTTACTTATTCCTACTTTGAATCAGAGGGGAATTCATGAGTTGGAGGGTGTAATAGTGAGTCATTTC
The DNA here is from genome assembly GCF_041464685.1 of Vibrio sp. 10N.237.312.B06. Classification (NCBI taxonomy): domain Bacteria; kingdom Pseudomonadati; phylum Pseudomonadota; class Gammaproteobacteria; order Vibrionales; family Vibrionaceae; genus Vibrio; species Vibrio sp. 10N.237.312.B06. The sequence goes on along the minus strand of NZ_JBFSPI010000006.1, from coordinate 59,744 downwards.
GATTCTGACCACGCTGGTGGCTATCCGTCGTTACTTGAAAATTACAACCCTAAGTGGTTAAGAGCCAGTCAGAATATCAGTCAACAAGGACAATCTACGATTCAAGAATCGTCAAATATTCAAGCATGTATTTTAGGAGAAGTATGGACTTGGCAAGGGGTTGCTTTTGAGGTCTTGTGGCCTCCCAAACAAGTGAAGAGGGCGTATAACCCACATTCGTGCGTGGTCAGGCTTTTTGACCCCGCTCTAGAGTTCTCGATGTTACTTACTGGTGATATTGAATTGGTCAGTGAGTGGTTACTTGCACGCGAAGGCGAACGGCTTCGAAGTGACGTAATGCTTGTTCCTCATCATGGTAGCAATACGTCTTCGATCGCCAGTTTTAATGAGGCCGTTTCACCTCAGTTAGCGATCGCTTCTTTGGCCAAAGGCAATCAATGGGGGATGCCGAGTGAATCCGTTATTGAACGTTATCACGACGCAGGGAGTGCTTGGCTTGATACTGGAGAAAGCGGCCAAATAACCATCAGTATTGGTCAAGAAGGTTGGCAATATCATGAGATTAGAGAACAACAAGGCAGACAGTGGTATAGGCAGATGCTTCGTAAGGGAGTAGAATAGGAAGATTATTGTGAGAAAATTAAGCGATTCTATGTCAACACAAACAGATGAAACTACCTGGGTCACATTTAAAAGACTTTGGACTTATATTCGACTATATAAGGCCGGCCTTGGTGTTGCGGTTATTGCGCTTATTATAAATGCTGTCACTGATACCTACATGATTTCCTTACTAAAGCCGTTACTTGATGAAGGCTTTGGTAATGCAGAATCTGACTTTTTACGTACGCTCCCTCTCATTATCTTTGTCATGATGTTCGTTCGTGGCATCAGTGGCTTTGTTTCAACTTATTGTTTGAGCTGGGTTTCAGGCAATGTGGTCATGGAAATTCGACGTAAAATATTCAGCCATTTTATGCATATGCCAGTTTCTTTTTTTGATAAAGAGCAGACTGGTGCGCTGCTATCTCGAATTACTTACGATTCAGAGCAAGTCTCTGCGGCAACCAGTAAAGCACTAGTCAGTATTGTCCGTGAAGGCGCAAGTATTATTGGCCTGTTGACGCTGATGTTCTGGAATAGCTGGCAGTTGTCTTTGGTGTTGTTCGCTGTCGCCCCTCTTGTCGCATGGGCAATCAGTATCGTATCGAAGCGATTCAGAAAGATCTCTAAGAACATGCAAACCAGTATGGGTCACGTCGCTTCTTCTGCAGAACAAATGCTGAAAGGACATAAAGTCGTTCTAACGTATGGCGGACAAGATCTAGAAAAACACCGCTTTGACCAAGTTAGTAACCAAATGCGCCAACAAAGCATGAAGCTAATCACTGCTCAAGCGGCCGCTAACCCAATTATTCAGATGATTGCCTCACTTGCAATCGTAGTTGTTCTATTCCTTGCTAGTGTTGATTCAATTAAAGCAGAGCTTACTCCTGGTACGTTCACTGTTGTGTTCTCGGCGATGTTTGGTTTACTACGCCCACTAAAAGCTCTGACTAACGTAACGTCTGAATTCCAACGTGGTATGGCAGCGAGTACGACCCTATTTGGTTTGATGGATCTAGATACGGAACAAAATAAAGGTACGTTGAAGCCTGAAACCGTAGCGGGTGAAGTCGAAGTAAAAGATGTGACATTTACCTACCAAGGTGCAGAGAAAGCAGCGCTTGATAAGGTCAGTTTTAATATACCGAAAGGCAAGACAGTCGCACTTGTCGGCCGTTCAGGTTCGGGTAAGAGTACCATTGCCAACCTATTTACTCGTTTTTATGACGTAGACTCTGGCTCTATTGAGCTTGATGGTCACGACATTCGTGATTATGAGTTAAGAAATCTACGTGAGCACTTCGCTCTTGTTTCCCAGAATGTGCACCTATTTAACGATACGGTTGCGAACAACATCGCTTACGCAGCTGAAGAACAGTATTCACGTGAACAGATCGAACACGCGGCTAAACTTGCGCATGCAAGCGAGTTTATCGAAGGCATGGAAAATGGCATCGATACGGTTGTTGGCGAAAATGGCGCGAGCCTTTCTGGCGGTCAAAGACAGCGTATCGCGATTGCACGTGCTCTATTGAGAGATGCACCTGTTCTGATCCTTGATGAGGCGACATCTGCATTGGATACCGAGTCAGAAAGAGCGATTCAATCTGCGTTAGAAGAGCTGCAGAAAGACAAAACAGTACTTGTTATCGCACACCGACTTTCTACTATCGAGCAAGCTGATGAGATTCTTGTGGTCGATGATGGGCATATTGTAGAAAGAGGTGCACATGCCGAGCTCATCGCCCTTGATGGCGCTTATGCACAACTACACCGAATTCAGTTCAGCGGATAAGATTAGGTCTTGTTGTGATCGAAAAGATTTGGTTTAACAATCATCCGTTAAAATACCTTCTTTGGCCGCTACTGTGGCCATTGAGTCTGCTTTTCAAAATGATCAGCGGTCAAAGACGTGACGCCTATCTATCCGGTAAAAAAGAGACTTACCGTCCGCCCTTACCAGTAATTGTTGTTGGTAATATTACCGCTGGCGGCAACGGCAAAACACCAGTTGTGATTTGGTTGGTAGAGATGCTTCAGGCTCACGGCTTTAAGCCCGGCGTTGTTTCTCGAGGTTATGGGGCGAAAGCACCAAACTATCCGTTAGTGTTGGATGAAAGCACGCCAGCAGAGCATTCTGGTGATGAACCACGGTTGATTCGAAAGCGAACGGGGGCGCCTGTAGCGGTTGACCCTGTACGTGCAAACGCAGTAAAGGCTTTGCTGAGCGAAGGGGTTAATGTCATCATCACTGACGACGGCCTTCAGCATTATGCACTTGAACGCGATATTGAATTTGCTGTTATCGACGGTGCGAGACGCTTTGGTAGTGAGTGCCTAATTCCTTTGGGCCCATTAAGAGAGCCTATATCTCGTTTAGATGACGTAGACTTTTTGGTTAATAATGGCGGTAAAGCGCGCGGGCGAGAGTTCTCGATGTCTTTGCTTCCAAGCCAAGCGGTTAACCTGAAGACGGGTCAGAAAAGGTCTGTGGCAGAATTACAGAAGCTGGTGGCTTTTGCTGGTATCGGTCACCCACCACGCTTTTTCAAAACATTGGAAGATCTTGATGGTGATGTGGTTTTCACACAGGGCTTCGCCGACCATCAAGATTTTGATAAAGATGAACTTCATGCCTTAGCTAAGAAAGGTATGAATCTGATTATGACAGAAAAAGACGCTGTAAAATGCGAAGAATATGCTCAAGATAACTGGTGGTATCTTCCAGTTTCTGCGCAGTTTGATGAAGATTCGCAACAGCAAATTTTAAAAAGAATAAAAGAGGTTATGGAATACTATGGATCACCGTCTACTTGAGATTGTTGCTTGCCCTGTATGTAAAGGTAAACTAACTTTTGACAAGGATAAGCAAGAACTTGTTTGTAAAATTGATCGCCTTGCTTACCCAATTAAAGAGGGTATTCCTGTTCTTTTAGAACCTGAAGCTCGCACCGTTTCAATGGATGAGGGTAAGTAATGTCTTATACGGTTGTTATACCTGCAAGATACCAATCGAGCCGTTTACCAGGGAAGCCACTTGCTGACATTGGTGGAAAGCCGATGATTCAATGGGTATACGAACAGTCAATGAAGGCGGGTGCCGATAACGTTATTATCGCTACCGACGACGCTCGAGTTGAAAAAGCGGCCAAAGCATTTGGCGCGACCGTTTGTATGACATCACCGAATCATGAATCAGGCACTGAGCGTTTAGCTGAAGTGATTGAAGTTATGAAGATTCCAGATGATCATATTATCGTGAATGTTCAAGGTGATGAGCCACTTATCCCACCTGCGATCATTAATCAGGTCGCGAACAACCTTGCGAACAGTACAGCTCCGATGGCAACACTCGGTGTGGAAATTACTCATGCTGACGAAGTGTTTAATCCTAACGCCGTAAAAGTTGTGACCGACAAAGATGGGTATGCCCTGTACTTTAGCCGAGCTACTATTCCTTGGGATCGCGATGCTTACGCGAACAATGGTACAGCTGCTGAATCTCCACTGCTTCGTCACATTGGCATTTACGCTTACCGTGCGGGTTTTATTAATACCTATATCAATTGGGAACCAAGTACCCTTGAGCGCATTGAGTGCCTAGAGCAGCTACGTGTACTTTGGTACGGTGAAAAAATCCATGTAGACGTTGCGGCAGAAGCACCTGCAGCTGGTGTTGATACGCCAGAAGACCTAGAAGCGGTTCGAGCTATTATTGGCTAAGCGTCTTTTAGCGACTACTTCTTTGCTCTACAAAAATGCAAAATCATGAGCCTTGCTTATCGCGAGGCTTTTTTATGCCTAAAGAGAAGCGGATGACAGCCTTATTTATCTAAGTTAACGGAGATTGAGTTGGTTGCATGGGTTTCTGTAGCATCACCCCGGAATTATCTGAGATTTACCTCGCTCGACTTGCAAATTTTCTCTATAATATGCCGCCTATAAAGTAGTGGCGAATCGCTAGTACAGAATAAAACTTACGACAAAACGTGGAGTAAAAGATGCCTTCTCAAAGCCCAGTGATTACGGTTGATGGACCAAGTGGTGCAGGTAAAGGTACCCTGTGTATGTTACTAGCAGATAAGCTAGGCTTTCATCTTCTAGACTCAGGCGCGATCTATCGCGTATTGGCTTTAGCGGCAATTCACCATGGCGTGGATACTGAATCAGAAGATGCTTTAGTACCGCTTGCAACTCACTTAGATGTTCAGTTTATCGCTGAAGGTGAGCTAGTGAAGGTTATCTTAGAAGGCGAAGATGTGTCTGGTGAACTTCGTAAAGAAGAGACGGGCATGGCGGCTTCAAAAGTCGCTGCTTTACCTCGCGTTCGTGAAGCACTGTTACGTCGTCAACGTGCTTTTAGCGCAGCTCCTGGTTTAGTTGCAGACGGTCGTGACATGGGAACCGTTGTATTTGTTGAAGCTGAAGCGAAAATATTTTTAGATGCAAGTGCTGAAGAGCGCGCGAGTCGTCGCCTTAAACAGTTGCAACAGAAGGGGTTAGATGTTAAATTTGACGACCTTTTGAGCGAGATCCAAGAGCGAGACGATCGAGATCGTAATCGCCCAGTGGCGCCACTTCGCCCTGCAGAGGATGCTCTAGTGCTTGATTCCACCTCAATGAATATTGAGCAGGTAGTCGAAAAAGCACTACACTATATTGAATCGAAACTGGCTGGGTAATTTCGCCGAGCTAGTACGAACGTTGGTCGCAAGGATGATGACCGGCGAATTTATCAACCCCATGCGGTAGGATACCCATGGACGTTTAATTATTGAAGATTAAATAATGACTGAATCTTTTGCTCAACTCTTTGAAGAGTTTCTATCTGAAACTGAATTCCAACAAGGCAGCATCGTTAAAGGTACTGTAGTAGCTATCGAGAACGGTTACGTTCTTGTAGACGCTGGTCTTAAGTCTGAATCTGCTATCCCTGCTGAACAATTCAAGAACGCTGCTGGCGAACTTGAAGTTGAAGTTGGTGCTGAAGTAGACGTAGCTCTAGACGCTGTTGAAGATGGTTTCGGTGAAACTCAACTTTCTCGTGAGAAAGCTAAGCGTCACGAAGCTTGGATCGTACTTGAGAAAGCTTGTGAAGAAGCTGAAACTGTTGTTGGTATCATCAACGGTAAAGTTAAAGGCGGTTTCACTGTTGAACTTAACGGTATCCGTGCTTTCCTTCCAGGTTCTCTAGTAGACGTACGTCCTATCCGTGACACTGCTCACCTAGAAAACAAAGAGCTAGAGTTCAAAGTAATCAAGCTAGACCAGAAGCGTAACAACGTTGTTGTTTCTCGTCGTGCTGTTATCGAATCTGAAAACAGTGTTGAGCGTGACGAACTTCTTGAAACTCTACAAGAAGGTACTGAAGTTAAAGGTATCGTTAAGAACCTTACTGACTACGGTGCATTCGTTGATCTTGGCGGTGTTGACGGTCTTCTACATATCACAGATATGGCTTGGAAGCGCGTTAAGCACCCATCAGAGATCGTTAACGTTGGTGACGAAATCCTAGTTAAAGTTCTTAAGTTCGATCGTGAGCGCACTCGTGTTTCACTAGGTCTTAAGCAACTAGGCGAAGATCCATGGGTAGCAATCGCTAAGCGTTACCCAGAAGGTCACAAGCTTTCTGGTCGTGTTACAAACCTAACTGACTACGGCTGCTTCGTTGAAATCGAAGAAGGCGTTGAAGGTCTAGTACACGTTTCTGAAATGGATTGGACTAACAAGAACATCCACCCTTCTAAAGTTGTTAATGTTGGCGACGAAGTTGAGGTTATGGTTCTTGATATCGACGAAGAACGTCGTCGTATCTCTCTAGGTCTGAAACAGTGTAAAGCTAACCCATGGCAGTCATTTGCAGAAATGCAAGCTAAGGGCGACAAAGTTACTGGTAAGATCAAGTCTATCACTGACTTTGGTATCTTCATCGGTCTAGAAGGCGGTATCGACGGTCTTGTACACCTATCTGACATTTCTTGGAACGCTGCCGGCGAAGAAGCTGTACGTGAATACAAGAAAGGCGACGAAATCTCTGCTGTTGTTCTAGCAGTAGATGCAGAGCGTGAGCGTATTTCTCTTGGCGTTAAGCAAATGGAAAACGACCCGTTCAACGCATACGTTGCTGACAACAAGAAAGGTGTTCTTGTAAACGGTACTGTAACTGCAGTTGACGCTAAAGGCGCTACTATCGAGCTAATCGAAGGCGTTGAAGGCTACCTACGTGCTTCTGAAGTTTCTCGTGACCGTATCGAAGATGCATCTCTAATCCTAAGCGTTGGCGACAGCGTTGAAGCGAAGTTCACTGGTGTAGACCGTAAGAACCGCGTAATCAACCTATCTATCAAAGCTAAAGATGAAGCTGATGAGCAAGAAGCAATGGCTTCACTGAACAAGTCTGATGAAGGCGCGTTCGGTAACGCAATGGCAGACGCATTCAAAGCTGCTAAAGGCGAATAATAGCTTCTCATTAAGAGAATTATAGCTATCTAGCCAAGAAAGGAGCCGTAAGGCTCCTTTTTTTTTGCTTATTTTTCCTATAGGTCTATAATTTCTAAAAAGAAAACCAACGAGGGTAACTATGACTAAGTCTGAATTGATTGAAAGACTGTGCGCTGAGCAAACGCATCTTTCTGCAAAAGAAATTGAAGACGCTGTAAAAGACATTTTAGAGCACATGGCTTCAACACTAGAAAGTGGTGATCGAATCGAAATTCGCGGCTTTGGCAGCTTTTCTCTGCATTACCGTGAACCTCGTGTTGGACGTAATCCTAAAACTGGTGACAAGGTTGAGTTGGAAGGTAAATACGTTCCTCACTTCAAACCAGGTAAAGAGCTACGCGAACGAGTAAACTCAGGGTTGTAGGCTACTTATCGGAATTAAGAAAAGCGGCATACTATAATGTATGCCGCTTTTTTATGACCATAATATGGTGGTCTGATTAGTAATTTTCCTGCATAATCGTACAGCTAACTAATCAATGAGTGATGAACTATGAAAATTATAAAAATAGTCGCTGTTATCGCACTTTTCCTAATGGCACTGGCTTTAGGCTCTCAAAACCAAACAATTGTGAATTTCAATTATTTGCTAGCGCAAGGTGACTTCCACCTGTCAAGCTTGCTAGGTGTTGTATTCGTTTCAGGTTTTGCTCTTGCTTGGCTAGTCTTTGGAAATATGCACATGCGATCTCAACTAAAAATTCATCGCTTGAAGAAGCAACTCAATAAGCAATCAAAGCAGGTCGCTGCTGAAACTAAAGCTTAAAGGCCATATTTGATGTTAGAGTTACTGTTCTTACTTTTGCCCATCGCAGCCGCTTATGGTTGGTATATGGGTAATCGTAATGCTCAGCAAGAAAAACAAAAGCAATCACACCAGATCTCCCGCCAATACGTGACGGGTTTGAACCTATTACTGTCAGACCAATCTGACAAAGCGGTTGATCACTTCATTGAGTTACTTCAAGTAGACAATGAAACCATCGATACTCACTTGGCTTTGGGCAACTTGTTCCGCTCAAGAGGCGAAGTCGACCGCGCTATTCGTATTCACCAAAATCTTATCTCTCGGTCTGGGCTTACTCTCGATCAAAAAAACCTCGCATTGCAACAATTAGCTAAAGACTATACGGTCTCAGGCTTTCTTGATCGCGCAGAGAAAATTTTTGAACAGCTTGTAGAAGAGCCTGATCATAAAGAAGGCGCTTTACAGCAGTTGGTTGCCATTTATCAGCAAACGCGTGAGTGGAATAAAGCGATTCATTACGGGAATATCTTAGTTAAGCTGAGCAAGAAGAAAATGAAGACGCGTGCGATGGTTGCACACTTCTGGTGTGAGCTTGCGATGCAAGAACAAGCCGACGGCAACCGCCCTAAAGCGCTTCAGCACTTCAAGAAGGCCCTTTCAGAAGACCCTAAATGTGTTCGAGCCAGTATTGCTTTAGGAAAATTCTATTTAGCCAATGAAGATTATCACAAGACAATTACTTATTTAGAGTCAGTTCTCGAGCAAGATATCGACTTCATTAGTGAAGTCCTGACAACGCTTGCTGAGTGTTACCACAAACTTGGACAAGAAGCGCAGTTGGTCGAGTTCCTTAAAGCGTGTATTCAGAAGAAAGCCGGTGTTTCCGCTGAGTTGATGCTGGCTCAACTCGTTGCCGACCATGAAGATGTTGGCTCTGCTCAAGAGCTACTGACAAAGCAGCTTGTTAAAAACCCAACCATGAAAGGTTTTTATCGATTAATTGATTATCACCTAGAGGAAGCGGAAGAAGGTAGAGCCAAAGACAGCTTAACAACGCTTCAATCTATGGTTGGTGAACAACTCAAGGTTAAGCCTCATTACCGATGCCGTCAGTGTGGTTTCTCAACTCACTCAATGTATTGGCACTGCCCTTCATGTAAGGGGTGGGGAACGATCAAGCCTATTCGTGGGCTTGATGGTGAATAGATTTGTGGTCATTTTAAGACCAAATTATTAATTGCAGCTTTCGGGCTGCATTTTTATGACTGTTATTTATGGCCTGATTGGTATAAATATTTTGTAGAAAGTTAACTGCGTTAGGAGATGAAATGAACGACCAAAAAATCATTGTAGCATTGGATTATGATAACCAAGCGGATGCGTTAGCCTTTGTCGATCGTATTGACCCAGCATCTTGCCGCCTAAAAGTGGGCAAAGAGATGTTTACTCTGTTTGGCCCTGAATTTGTTCGTGAATTACATAAACGTGGTTTCTCTGTGTTTTTGGACCTTAAGTTCCACGATATCCCGAACACATGTTCAAAGGCGGTACGTGCTGCCGCTGAGATGGGCGTGTGGATGGTGAACGTGCACGCGAGTGGTGGCGAGCGTATGATGACGGCTTCTCGTGAAATTTTGGAACCATATGGTAAAGATCGTCCATTGTTAATCGGTGTGACGGTACTAACCAGTATGGAGCAATCTGACTTAGCGGGTATCGGTCTGGATCTAGAGCCACAGCAACAAGTGATGCGCTTAGCGTCTTTGACTAAAAACTCAGGCCTAGACGGTGTTGTATGTTCTGCACAAGAGGCTTCTTTGCTCAAAGGTGCACTTGGTCAGGAGTTCAAACTAGTAACTCCAGGTATTCGTCCTGTAGGAGCTGATGTCGGTGATCAGAAGCGTATCATGACGCCTTCTAAGGCGATTGAGTCAGGTTCTGACTATCTTGTTATCGGTCGTCCAATTACTCAAGCAGCAGACCCTGCATCAGTACTTGCTGAAATCAACGGCACGCTAGCTTAAGCTTATCATTAAGTCGTAATTCCAATAAAGAAGGCCAGCAATTTGCTGGCCTTCTTATAGGTGTACTAAATACAGAATTGGTCTGGAGTAGACTTGTTCTAAACGGCTTAAACCGGAGCGCCACTATGAAACTTAAAGTCGCTGTCTTCTGAAGTGATAAGTTCTGCTTCAACTTGCGCAAAATGAGCAATACGCTCAGAGATATCTTTACCGGCGATTTGTTCTGCGAGTTCAAGATAGTCTTGATAGTGACGAGCTTCTGAACGAAGTAGAGATACGTAAAACTTTTCCATGTCTTCTTCTAAGAAAGGAGCCAGTTTAGCAAAGCGTTCACAAGAGCGAGCTTCAATAAATGCACCAATAATAAGCTTATCAACCAGAGCATCAGGTTCGTAAGTTTTAACTTGCTTGATTAAACCTTTAGCGTAGCGGCCCGCCTCGATCGGTTGATAAGTCACGCCTTTTTTTACCATCAATTCCATCACTTGGTAGAAGTGATGCAGCTCTTCTTTGATCAGCAATACCATTTTATCGATCAAGTCAGCACCGTAATTACAGCCTTCTTTCGCTGTAATTTGCTTTGATACATTACTTTTACCACGTAGAGATTCCAAGTCTCCAATACGACGGTAAGCAAATTGCTCGTAGGGCAAAATCCACTCATTCAGTTGCTTCGCGCTTTCTTTATCTACCGCATATTTACGGATAAGGAACAAAGCACTTTGAGCTGCTTTAAGTTCACAAAGCATGTGATCGCGTAGAATGATATGAAGGTTTTCAGGCTTCTTGGCTTCATCTATCCATGAATCTGGCGTTTCAGCTTTAAGAAAAGAGTGTATAGGGGCTAATAATTCTTGATACATGGTAAGGGCAAGTTTGTTGATAATGCGGGATTTTATCACAGCTTAAGAGATCCCCCTATACGGAGAAAGGAAATTCCACAGGTACAAAAAAGGCCGCTAATTTAATTTAAATAGAGCGGCCTTTAAATGTTGAGTTAGAGCGTTACCATTTTTTCTTCTGACCGAATAGAGCATCCATGTCATCTTCACGCTCTTTCGATTCCATCTGCTGTAAATCTTCTGCGTTTTTATTTAGGCGCTTCTGATCAAGATCGTCAAGCATCTGTTGTAGCTTGTCTTTCGCTTGATTGGAGTATGCGTCATTTTTAGTGGCTAATGCATCGATGCCTTTGCGCAACAGTTGAATCGCTGTGCCAGGCTGTCCACGAGATATCGAGTCATTTGCACGTTTGATAACATTCTCGATGTTGATGCGAATTTGGATTGTTTCTAAGCGAGCGTTTTCAACCACAAAAGCTTGAGTATTAAAACGTCCTTTATTGTGCTCGTTACGAACCGTGTCACGCAAGCGTTTAACTAGCTTAAGCATCATGATTGCTTGTTTGTCACTACTAGGCATGCGAAAAGCGGTGCTTTCGCCCCCTTGGTGATTCTCTTTAAGCTGAGTTATTTGTTGCTTTACGCTTTCGATGCGTTGGGCAAGCTGCTTATTTTTAGGATCGAGTTCATACATATTAACTAATGCATCAAGAATTCGATTGTTTAAGCATATAAGAAGATCTTGGCTAAACGGCATGTGGTGAGCATTGCCAATTAACTCTTCTGTTCCGTCTATAATGGTTAGATAACGAGAAGCTTCCTGTTTCTTCGTTGTTTCTACCTTAACTTTGTATTGAAGCATGATGTTGTAGCCTAAAACCAACACCAAAAGCACGGCTACCAAGGCGATTATTAAACCAATATTCATATATTTGTGTCTGCTTATTGTTTTCTATAGCTAACTAGAGAGGATACACGATTCCATTGTGTATAGGCACTTGTAAATTACAATTTTTGATTATCTCTTGTTGAGCGCAATCGGCAATCAAAATTTACTAACTAATGTGTGAGAATGAGGAGTGGCTTACAAAGCGTCAGTGATATTTTTATTTGTTACGCTTTAAAAGCTCGATATTTCTGTCATTTTAGTTCTCGAAGCGTTATAACTATTAATTATATTACACGAGACTATAACGCTCTATTTGCAAATAAGTTAGCGCAGAAATGAGTAAAGGATTACGAGGTTAGATATGAAGTTACAGCAACTGAAGTACATTGTTGAGGTTCTAAACCATAACCTAAATGTTTCAGCGACAGCAGAGAGTTTGTACACATCTCAGCCCGGCATAAGTAAACAGGTTAGATTACTTGAAGACGAGCTAGGCATTCAAATATTTGAGCGTAGCGGTAAGCATTTAACTCAGGTTACACAAGCCGGTGAGGATATTATTCGTATCTCTCAAGAGATTTTGGCTCGTGTTGAGAGTATTAAAGCGGTTGCGGGTGAGCACACTCATCCTGAGATGGGCACATTGAATATTTCAACCACTCATACTCAAGCTCGTTATGCACTCCCTGATGTGATTAAAGGTTTCACTGCGCGTTATCCAAAAGTGTCGCTTCACATGCATCAAGGCACGCCAAGCCAGATGTCAGAAGCGGTAGCTAAGGGTACAGCGAACTTTGCGATTGCAACGGAAGCGCTACACCTTTATCAAGATGCAATTATGCTGCCTTGTTATCATTGGAACCGTTCGATCGTGGTAACGAAAGATCACCCTCTTGCACAGAAACGAAATATCTCGATTGAAGATCTTGCCGCTTATTCTCTCGTGACTTATGTATTTGGTTTTACTGGCCGTTCCGAGCTTGATACAGCATTTAACAAAGTAGGCTTAACACCGCGTGTTGTGTTTACCGCGACGGATGCTGATGTAATTAAAACTTATGTTCGGATGGGGATCGGGGTGGGTGTGATCGCAAGCATGGCGATTGACCACGAGCAAGATACAGACTTGGTTGCTATTGACGCGAGCTATCTATTTGGTGCTAGCACCACAAGCATTGGCTTTAGAAAAGGCACTTTCCTGCGTTCTTACATGTTTGACTTTATGGAGCGTTTTGCACCGCACTTAACTCGCCCAGTAGTTGAGCAAGCTATTTCTTTGAAATCGAATGAAGAGATCGAAGAGATGTTTAAAGACATCGACTTACCCGTTCGCTAAGGGTCATAGTCTTACCTAGATTCTCAATTCGGCCTGTTTACAGGCCGTTTTCATTTAAGCTCATTTGTGGTTTTATTGCTGGTAGGTTGTCTTTATACAACCTCAATTTGTAACCTTCCTTTCCATTTAGGCCTCTTACCCCTACAATCATCGCACCATAGGGGGAAGCATGCATTCACGATTCAAAATACTCGATTCATTTTTGCTAGAGCACCAGATTTACTGGCGTTCAGAGCCTTTTCACCTATGCCAAACTCACGATCAGCCATGGACAGACGTGAACCTTCCACTTGTCGATTGGTTAGATGGTTTGAGTATTGAACGCATTCAAACGCTAAAAGAACAGCCTCAAGTTCTGATTTCGGAACTTATGCGTTTTCTCCCAGAGTTAGGGAATGCCAATCAACACATCCAGTTTGATAATTCGGCTTTAGTTGGGCTTGATCTTCCGCGCGGTACTGCCGATGGTATCCCCGGCAGAAAGCTGCAACAAATCGTCGCGATGGGAGAGGCTTCATTAAAAGAGCATCATGGTAAAGAGTGGCTTGAATGGTGTTCTGGCAAAGGCTTTCTCGGTCGAATCTTATCTCAGCAATCAGATCAAAAGGTCACTAGCTTTGAGTGGCAACAGTCACTGTGTGAAAGCGGGCAAAAGATTGCAGATGACCAGAAACTAGAGATGGACTTTGTTCAAGGTGACGCGTTTTCAAAAGATGCAGATCGGGTGTTTAACTCAAACCAACATGCTGTTGCTCTTCATGCTTGTGGTGACCTTCATGTCGAATTAGTGAAAAAATCTGTTTCACATGGGCTTCCTGCAGTCACCATTTCTCCATGTTGCTACCACCTTATTCGCGATGAAAGCTACCAAGCGATGTCATCCGTTGCGAAAAGCTCAGCATTAACGTTGAGCAAGAGCGACTTAAGAATCCCGCTTCAAGAAACCGTCACTGGTGGTGAAAGAGTAAAAAGACACCGTCAGTCAGAAATGAGTTACCGATTAGGCTTTAGCCAACTACTTAAGGGTGAGCTTGGTGTCGACGAGTACATTCCTGTACCAAGCATCAAGAAATCGGAGCTATCCGCAGGCTTTGAATCATTTTGTTGCTGGGCATCTGAAGTGAAAGATATATCGCTGGGTTCAGATATTGATTTTGACTCTTATTTAATTCAAGGCGAAGCGCTTTTCTGGGAAATGGAAAAGCTGAGTTTAGTTCAACAAGTCTTTAGAAGACCTTTAGAGGTATGGTTGGCCTTGGATCGTGCCATTTATCTGCAAGAACAAGGTTATCAAGCTTCGATTGAAGAGTTCTGCGAACGTAGTATAACGCCAAGAAACCTATTGATTCATGGGGTTAAGATCGAGCGCTAACGGTAAACAGCACTGGTACGTGTTGTTACGATCTAACATCATGAATGCAAAATAAAGTTATAAATACAAAAAAATGATAAATACAAAAAAGCCAGCGCGACATAATGTCGTACTGGCTTTTTGTTTAATGTGTCTGAATTAACTGAACGCTTCAACGAGAAGGTTATTGCGTTCAGTTAGCCATTACATCATTAGTTAAACATCGCGATTGCTTCTGCAGGCGCTACGTATTCTAGGTCAAAGCTTTCTGCAACTTCTTTACAAGTCACTTTACCGTGGATTACGTTTAGACCTTCTAGGAAACCTTCATCAGATAGAAGTGCTTCGCGGTAACCTTTGTTCGCTAGCTTAACAATGTAAGGAAGTGTTGCATTGTTTAGTGCGTAAGTAGAAGTACGAGCAACGGCACCTGGCATGTTAGCAACACAGTAGTGAACTACGTCATCAACGATGTAAGTTGGATCGGCATGAGTTGTCGCGTGTGAAGTTTCGAAACAACCACCTTGGTCGATTGCAACGTCAACAACTGCTGAACCTGGCTTCATCTTAGCGATGTGATCTTTTGTAACAAGTTTAGGAGCGGCTGCGCCTGGGATTAGTACTGCACCAATCACTAGGTCTGCTTCTAGAACATGCTTCTCAATAGCGTCTTCAGTAGAATAAACCACTTTTGCGCGACCTTGGAATTCTTCATCAAGACGACGAAGCGTATCTACGTTGCGATCAAGAATGGTTACGTCTGCACGAAGGCCAACAGCCATACGTGCTGCGTTAGCACCAACAACACCGCCGCCAACAACAACAACTTTTGCTGGCTCAACACCTGGAACGCCGCCAAGAAGAAGACCACAACCACCGTTAGATTTCTCTAGTGTTTGTGCACCTGCTTGAATAGACATGCGACCAGCGACTTCAGACATTGGTGCTAATAGTGGCAAGCGACCCATATTATCTGTTACAGTCTCATAGGCTACGCAGACAGCTTTGCTCTTGATTAGCTCTTCCGTTTGTGGAAAATCTGGTGCAAGGTGTAAATAGGTAAATAATATTTGCCCTTCGCGAAGCATAGCTCGCTCGACAGCTTGAGGTTCTTTAACCTTTACAATCATTTCTGCTTTCGCGAAAACGTCAGCAGCAGTAGGAAGAATGGATGCGCCTACAGCGATGTAATCATCGTCTGAAAAACCGATACCATTACCGGCATTGGTTTCTACAAAAACTTGGTGGCCGTGTGAGATTAGTTCTCTCACGCTAGCTGGGGTCATACCAACGCGGTATTCGTGGTTCTTGATTTCCTTAGGTACGCCAATGATCATCCTGACTCCTCATTTTATTTTGGTTGTTTTATCTATGTGTAGGGTAATTCTGTCGAATTAATATCTAGTATAGATATGTTTAAGTAAAATTTGATACTGAATATTAAAAAGTTGTAGTATATTTTTTTGCAAGGAAGTAATAAGGTGGAATAAAAAATGGCAGACAATTATAAGAAGCCGTCCAAGGAACTAGATCGTATTGACCGCAACATTCTTAATGAGTTGCAAAAAGACGGTCGTATCTCAAACGTTGAACTCTCAAAACGAGTAGGACTTTCTCCAACTCCATGTCTTGAGCGTGTTCGTCGTTTAGAGCGTCAAGGTTACATTACTGGGTACACAGCATTGCTGAACCCACAGTACCTTGATGCTTCACTTTTAGTGTTTGTTGAAATTACGTTGAACCGTGGTGCGCCAGATGTGTTCGAACAATTCAACACCGCTGTGCAGAAACTGGATGACATCCAAGAGTGTCATTTAGTGTCGGGTGATTTTGACTATCTTCTAAAAACACGTGTATCTGATATGGGTGCTTACCGTAAGCTACTGGGTGATACGTTACTTCGTCTACCAGGCGTAAACGACACTCGAACTTACGTTGTAATGGAAGAAGTGAAACAAACCAATCAACTTGTGATTAAAACTCGTTAATCACAATTGGTGAAATGAAAGAAAGCGGACATTTGTTCCGCTTTCTTGCTTTCTGGAATTGGGTTTTTCTGTTTGATATGGTTAAATCAACAGTAGTTTCATTGAAACGAGCGGCTATTGCCGCTCGAGATGTTTTTATCCCGTTTAATTATTAAGTTGGTTTATGTTCAAGCAGAGCAGTAATAAAGTAGAAACAATCATTAAAACGAGTGAAGAGCCTCAGTCTCCTCGTTTAAGTGGTTCTCAACGTCTAAAAGAGTGCAGCCTAATTCTAGGTGTTCTCTTCTCTATTCTACTTGCCGTTGCGTTATTAACTTTTAGCCCTGCTGACCCATCATGGTCGCAAACGGCTTGGGGTGGTGATATTCAAAATGCAGGAGGCTACGTAGGTGCATGGTTGGCGGATACGCTTTTCTTTGTGTTTGGTTCTTTAGCTTATCCTTTACCTATCTTGGTGACGGTTGCTGCGTGGGTATTATTCCGTAAACGTAATGAAGATGAGCAGATCGATTTCATGCTGTGGGGTACTCGTTTACTTGGACTGACTGTCCTTATTCTTACTAGTTGTGGTTTAGCGGATATCAACTTCGATGATATTTGGTACTTTTCATCTGGTGGTGTAGTCGGTGATGTATTAACAAGTCTTGCACTTCCAACGCTGAACGTTCTGGGCAGTACGTTGGTTCTTCTTTTCTTATGGGGAGCTGGCTTTACCCTATTAACGGGCATTTCTTGGTTAAGTATTGTTGAATGGTTAGGCGAGTGTGCAATCAAATTCTTTACGTCAGCCGTTAATAAGGCGCGCGGCCAAGATCAAGAGCTGCTTGAACCTCAGTTAACAGAATCGGCAGACCGCGATTTAATCGAAGAACGTCATCAAGAGCCGAGTTACCGTGATGTTCCTGCTTTAGAAGATAACAAAGAATCAAAAGAGCATGATCTACTAGATCCTGCGATGAGCTTCTCAGCGACCAATGAGTCTTCAGATAAGACTGAAGAGTCGTTGGACAATACAGCAACACCGAAGCGCCATTATAATATTCATATGCCAATAGAAGCGGCCGTTAAGCAAGATGCTTCTGTTCATGAACAACCTCAGGTTCAGCCTCAAGCTATAATTGAGCCAGAACAGTCGATCTCGGCAGTTCCTACTTACCAACAGCCAGAAGAGCCTTTGGAAGAGGGTGTTGAGCGCTCGAAGCAGTTGAATGCAACGATAGAGCAGCTAGAAAATGCAGCAATGTATGAAGATGATCTAGCGGCTCAAGAGCAAGTTGACGCACATGAATCTCAGGTTGCGTATCAACAATACATGCAAAACGAACAAGCAGAAGTTAGTCCAACTCATAGTGACTTTGATAGTGCTGAAACAGCAACGGATAGTTCCTCTGAAGTCGAGGGTGAACTCGGTGCAGAAGACGTTCAGCCTGAATCTTTATATGCTTCGCCAGTGGATGAAACAGAAGAAACAATCGAAGACGATTCTTCTGTGCAAGCATCTCCGTTTGATATGGCGGAAGAGCAAGATGAACAAGCTTCAGTGTTCCAACCTGTATCGATTGAAGATGTTAATACTGAGCAACAAGAGCCTTTCGCTGCCCAACAAGGTAATGCTGAGTTTGAGCAAACTAACGAACAAGCTCAAGAGCAGGCTGTTGATCTTCCATGGGAAGAGGTCACGGAAGATGAGTCTGTGCACCAAGACCAAGATGTAGCAGCATTCCAAAATCTGGTATCTGAAGCGCAAGCGAATATGGCGGCGACACAAAACCCGTTCTTGGTACAGCAAGATGTGAATTTGCCCAAACCTGCCGAGCCATTGCCAACACTTGAGCTGTTGTTCCACCCTGAAAAACGTGAAACCTTTATTGACCGCGATGCACTAGAGGCGATTGCTCGTCTTGTAGAATCGAAGCTAGCGGACTACAAGATAAAGGCAGATGTGGTTGATATCTTCCCTGGCCCTGTCATCACTCGATTCGAACTCGATCTGGCTCCTGGCGTGAAAGTGAGCCGTATTTCTGGTCTTTCTATGGACTTAGCGCGTTCACTTTCTGCATTGGCAGTACGTGTCGTAGAGGTAATACCGGGTAAACCTTATGTTGGTTTGGAATTGCCGAATATGAGCCGTCAAACCGTATTCTTCTCCGATGTGGTAGGTAGCCCTCAGTTCCAAGAAGCGACGTCACCAACGACCGTTGTTCTAGGACAAGATATTGCAGGTGAAGCGGTTATTGCTGATTTATCGAAGATGCCACACGTACTGGTTGCAGGTACCACCGGCTCTGGTAAATCGGTGGGTGTGAACGTGATGATCTTGAGTATGCTTTACAAGGCATCGCCTGAAGACGTTCGTTTCATCATGATTGACCCGAAAATGTTGGAATTGTCTATCTATGAAGGTATTCCACATCTATTGTCTGAAGTCGTTACCGACATGAAAGATGCGTCTAACGCCCTTCGTTGGTGTGTTGGCGAAATGGAACGTCGTTATAAACTGATGTCGGCACTTGGTGTTCGTAACATTAAAGGCTACAACGACAAATTGAAGATGGCTGCGGAAGCGGGTCACCCAATTCATGATCCTCTGTGGAAACCGGGCGACAGCATGGACCCTGAAGCACCATTATTGGAAAAACTGCCTTACATCGTAGTTGTCGTCGATGAATTCGCCGATTTAATCATGGTAGTTGGTAAGAAAGTTGAAGAATTGATTGCTCGTTTGGCACAAAAAGCACGTGCGGCGGGTGTTCACTTGATCCTAGCGACTCAGCGCCCGTCAGTGGATGTTATTACGGGTCTTATTAAAGCCAATATCCCGACACGTGTAGCCTTTACCGTATCAACCAAAACAGACTCTCGAACCATTCTTGACCAAGGTGGTGCTGAGTCACTACTTGGTATGGGTGATATGTTGTACTTGCCACCGGGTTCAAGCCACACAACTCGTGTACACGGCGCATTTGCATCTGATGATGATGTACACGCGGTCGTGAATAACTGGAAAGCACGCGGTAAGCCAAACTATATTGAAGAGATTACGAACGGCGACCAAACCCCAGAAACACTGTTACCAGGTGAGAAAATGGAAGGCGATGAAGAAGTCGATCCTCTGTTTGATCAAGTTGTCGAACACGTTGTCCATTCACGTCGTGGTTCAGTTTCTGGTGTGCAACGTCGATTTAAGATCGGCTACAACCGTGCAGCACGAATTGTTGAGCAGCTTGAAGCTCAAGGCATTGTGAGTGCTCCAGGCCATAACGGTAACCGTGAAGTCTTAGCGCCAGCGCCACCAAAAGATTAGTTCCAATAGGAACTCATAACTATTCAGTCGGTCAAAACCAAAACATGACCGACTTATGTTCTAACAGGATTATTGATGAAAAAAGTATTCGCACTTTTATTTATGAGCTTCTCAGTATTTGCTTCTCCGAAAGAAGAGTTGAGTAGCCGCTTGTCGCTGAATGCAGGTTTTAGCGCTGACTTTAAACAAGTTGTCACCAGCCCTGACGGTGATGTTGTGATGGAAGGCGAGGGCACAGTAGAGATTGCACGCCCTAGCTTGTTCCGTTGGGAAACGACTTTCCCTGATGAAAACCTATTGGTCTCTGATGGTCAAAGCTTGTGGTACTACAGTCCGTTCATTGAACAAGTGAGCATTTACTGGCAAGAACAAGCCACATCGCAAACGCCATTTGTATTGCTGACTCGTAACCAAGAAAGCGATTGGGACAACTACAACGTCGCGCAAACGGGTAACCAATTTACGCTAACGCCAACGGCTGTGGACTCTAATCAGGGCGATTTCCAGATTAACATCACCGAGAAAGGCATTGTTCAGGGCTTTAATGTGATTGAACAAGACGGCCAAAAAGGTGAGTTTACCTTTAACAATGTTGACTTAGGTAAACCTGCTGCTGACCGCTTTACTTTTGTGGCGCCGGAAGGTGTCGAGGTCGACGACCAAAGAAACTGATCCAAACTGGCAGATCGTTTGGTAGTAAGTCGATAGGTATTGATGCCATCAACGAATCAAGAGATTGCAATTGAGTAATTACAGCTTAGATTTTGCGGGGGACGAAGATTTTCGTCCCCTTGCTGCTCGTATGAGACCTGAAACTGTTGAACAGTATATTGGTCAGCAGCATATATTAGGTCCAGGTAAACCCCTTCGCAGAGCGTTGGAGGCTGGCCATATCCACTCCATGATTTTATGGGGGCCTCCGGGCACCGGTAAAACCACGCTGGCAGAAGTGGCAGCTAATTACGCCAATGCAGAAGTCGAGCGCGTGTCAGCAGTGACTTCGGGTGTAAAAGACATTCGTATCGCCATTGAAAAAGCGCGTGAGAACAAGCAAGCAGGGCGTAGAACGATTCTATTTGTGGACGAAGTCCATCGCTTTAATAAAAGTCAGCAAGATGCGTTCTTACCTCATATCGAAGATGGCACGGTTACGTTTATCGGCGCGACCACAGAAAACCCTTCTTTTGAGTTAAACAACGCTTTGTTATCACGTGCGCGTGTCTACAAACTGACTTCGCTTAATACTGAGGATATCTCTCTCGTCATTCGCCAAGCGATTGAAGATAAACAGCGCGGGTTGGGTGATGTGTCTGCCGACTTTGCTGATAACGTCTTAGATCGCCTCGCTGAACTGGTCAACGGTGACGCACGTATGTCGCTCAACTATCTTGAGCTGCTGTATGACATGGCGGAAGACAACGATAAGGGCGATAAAGCGATAACCTTGCAGTTGTTAGCTGAAGTGGCTGGTGAGAAGGTTGCTCGTTTCGATAACAAGGGCGATATTTGGTACGACCTAATCTCTGCCGTTCACAAGTCGATTCGTGGCTCTAATCCCGATGCCGCGTTGTATTGGTCGGCGCGAATGATTGCAGCGGGCTGTGACCCTTTGTATATCGTAAGACGCTTGCTGGCGATTGCTTCTGAAGATATTGGTAATGCTGACCCAAGAGCAATGCAGGTCGCAATGTCGGCTTGGGATTGCTTCACGCGTATTGGCCCAGCAGAAGGGGAGCGTGCGATTGCGCAGGCGGTTGTCTATCTAGCGTGTGCGCCAAAGAGTAACGCTGTTTACACGGCTTGGAAGCAAGCTTTAACGGATGCGCATAATCTTCCTGAATATGAAGTCCCTCATCATTTACGTAATGCACCCACAACTTTGATGAAGGACATGGGCTACGGGCAAGAATACCGTTATGCTCATGATGAACCAGGTGCCTACGCCGCTGGAGAAAAGTATTTGCCGCCTGAAATGGGCGAAACACAATACTATTTCCCAACAAAACGAGGCTTAGAGACCAAAATTGGCGAGAAGCTAGATTATCTGGCGGATTTGGACGCAAAAAGCCCACAAAAACGCTATGAAAAGTAGTCTTTTTTGGATATCGTTACCTAGTCATAAAAATTCAATTAAATCGTTACAAATTGGTCGAAATAGCACCAGTTTTAGGGGTTTAGCAGTGATTCAGTAGCAATCTACTGAATATTCAAATAACTAAAGCATAGGATTAGCAATGCTGGATTCTAAATTACTTCGAGCTGAGCTGGATGAAACAGCGGCAAAATTAGCACGTCGAGGCTTCACCCTTGATGTAGAGACAATTCGTGAACTTGAAGAAAAACGTAAGTCCCTTCAGATGAAAACTGAAGAGCTACAAGCGTTACGTAACTCTCGATCGAAGTCCATTGGTCAAGCGAAAGCAAAAGGCGACCATGAAGAAGCTGAGCGTATCCTTGCAGAAGTAGGCAACTTAGGCGCAGAACTAGACCAAGCTAAAGTAACATTGGCTGAGCTTCAATCTGAGCTAGAAACGATCACAATGTCAATTCCTAACCTACCTGACGCAGAAGTGCCAGATGGTAAAGATGAAGACGACAACGTAGAAGTTTCTCGTTGGGGTCAACCTAAGACTTACGACTTCGAAGTGAAAGATCACGTGGATCTTGGCGAAATGTCTGGCGGTCTTGATTTTGCTAGCGCAGTTAAAATCTCTGGTTCTCGTTTTATCGTGATGAAAGGCAAATTCGCACGTCTACACCGTGCTATTGCTCAGTTCATGCTGGACCTTCACACT
Organism: Vibrio sp. 10N.237.312.B06; assembly: GCF_041464685.1. NCBI lineage: Bacteria > Pseudomonadati > Pseudomonadota > Gammaproteobacteria > Vibrionales > Vibrionaceae > Vibrio > Vibrio sp. 10N.237.312.B06. The sequence goes on along the minus strand of NZ_JBFSPI010000006.1, from coordinate 37,360 downwards.
GATGAGCACGGCTACACAGAAATGTACGTACCGTACCTAGTGAACCACGATAGCCTATACGGTACTGGTCAACTTCCTAAGTTCGGCGAAGACTTGTTCCACACAAGCCCGCTAACTGAGCAAGTAAGTGATGTACCGCTTAAGACGTTATCGCTTATCCCTACTGCGGAAGTACCGGTAACGAACATGGTTCGTGACACGATTACTGATGAAGCTGAACTGCCACTTAAGATGACAGCTCACACTCCATGTTTCCGTTCTGAAGCGGGTTCTTACGGTCGTGACACTCGTGGTCTTATCCGTATGCACCAATTCGACAAAGTTGAATTAGTACAAATTACTAAGCCAGAAGACTCAATGGCAGCGCTTGAAGAGCTAACAGGTCACGCTGAGAAAGTACTTCAACTTCTAGAGCTTCCTTACCGTAAAGTGATTCTATGTACGGGTGACATGGGCTTCGGTTCTGCGAAAACTTACGACTTAGAAGTCTGGGTTCCAGCACAAGAGACATACCGTGAAATTTCTTCTTGTTCAAACATGTGGGATTTCCAAGCGCGTCGTATGCAAGCTCGTTTCCGTCGTAAAGGCGAGAAGAAACCTGAACTTGTACACACACTTAACGGTTCTGGTCTTGCTGTTGGTCGTACTATGGTTGCTATTCTTGAGAACAACCAAGAAGCAGATGGCCGTATTGCTATCCCAACAGTACTTCAACCATACATGGGCGGCGTAACGCACATCGGCTAATGCCAATTTTGGTTAATCAAATTTAGATTAATCTGACTTGTTAGAATATTTAAAAGGCTTTGCTGTAATGGCAAAGCCTTTTTTGTATGCGGACGTTGTTTAAATAGAAGCTACATATATGAGAAGGCAGCCTCGGAAGTATTGTTTGCTTGTTTCCAGGCCAAGTCTGCTTGCTTACATGCCAGAAGCGCCTTTTGGTAATAGTTTTGATAGTTGTTTTGTGTCAGCTCATCAATCGTATAAAGCTGTGTGATCACTTCGTCACATTGCTTGATGATGGTTAGCACTTGTTTTGCACCCATTGAATCAGGCCAAATAACAGAGAGCAATTTTATCGTATTCATACATACGTTCTTGATCATCGGACATCGTTTATGAATATCTAAGTAAGCCACAAGCACCTGTTTGTAGTCTGACTTTGCTAGTTTGATGCCGATATTCTTCTCTTTGAGCCAGTTCATTTTTGCGGTGTTGCGATGTTTCATCTCAGTGCACATCGTTATCTGACTTGAAACCACTGTCTCGCTCGCTGTTTTCACTATCAACATGCTGCAACGGTTTTCCGCAATTTTAAACTCGTTTTCACAGCTCATCCTATCCAATAACCATGCATGGTGATAAATCACAGGGAAGGCATCAAAGTCATTCTTATCGTGCAATGCGGTTAGTATAGTGACTGCTTTTTGATATTGGTTAGCTTCCATCGCGATGTGAGCTGCGATAAGTGCTAAGTCAGTTTGAAGCCCTGATCTTGCCTCGGTAGGGATCTTCGAAATTAAGTAATTGACGTGACCCAAATTCGCTTGCTTATCGATGCCATCTGAGGCGCAATAGAGCAAGAATCGTATATGACTTAGCTTCATATATAGGTTGTCTCGAAAGGTGTCCTTATTGATTTGCACATGGTTTTGGTAGTGGAATAGCGCTGTTTTAGTATCATTAACCGATAAGCATAGATTTGCGATTGCAAGCTCTCTCTCAGAGTTACCTGGTGTTAGTTTACTCGCTAACTTGAAGTGAGCAATGGCTGCCGGAACCTTATTGCTGATCAGGTTTACTTGAGCTGCTTGGTCTCGATACAAAGTGCAGGTTGGCGCAGAATTGATCAAACTTTCAATCATCGACTGTGCTTCGCTAAGCTGCCCCAAATTCGCAAGGCTGTTTGCTAATCCTGCTTGAGCCCAATCAAAACTGCCTTCATCTATCGCTTTCTGATAGACATTCTTGGCTTCCTCGTAGAGCTCTAGTTTTGATAGAAAGCTCCCTCGAAATTGCTGGATTGTTGCGAAGTATTCGGGATGAAACGCGGCAAGCCCTTCGCAATGCTCTAGGCCCGCTTCATAGTTATTTTCTCTCTCAGCCTTATAAATGTCTTGTAAAATCAGCTTCTTCCTTAAGGAACTGGTGATGCGCTGTTTTAGAGTTTCGCGGTTAAACGGTTTTAACAAATAGTTGTCAGGTCGTAGTTCAAGGATAGGGCGTATCGATAGAGCTGAATTTTCACCTGTAACAAGAATAAATATCCCGTCATCTTTTAATCTGTTGGCTTGCTTCAATTCTTCAAATAGCTGTTTGCCGTTGATCGTGTTACCAAAGTTGTAATCACAAATGATGACATCAAAAGTTGTGTCATTCGTGATGGTCATTGCAACACGAGGTGATTTCGCAATGGCAATCAAACGTTCTGAAAAACCAATATGAACCAGCATGTTACGAATAGTTGATAACACTATCGTTGAGTCATCAATGATAAGTGCATTTAGTTGGGTTAATTTCATGCTTACTTTAAATTATTTACTGACGTGAATTACGTAGCTATTGCGGATTGTCTTGATGTCTTGCACGACCGACAAAACAAGAAGCGTTAGGTTTCTACGAAGTTGATATAAGCCTTCGCTAGAATTGAATTCTTTTTTTGCGAATATTTTTATCTAATAGGAGTTAAAAATATTGGCTAATTTGATTCTGAGATGAACTCGAATAAGGAAGGTCATTCATTATATTCAGTACCAAAATGGCGCGTATTTTATGACGGCTTTTTACCCGATAGGTAACACTCTTTTGCTAATTGTTTTTATGGAGAGGATTAAATTTATTTGTGGGGTTTTTCGAGTTCAAATCAAAGATAAAACAATGGCTTGGGGTGTGTTTGTTGGCTGGTTTTTCACGTGAAGGATAAGCCGCCGTTAGTATTTTATGGGCGGCTTATAGGTTTTCTAAATGATGTTTGTTAAATCAACTTGGTTTGAAGCAAGCAGATTGTTGGAGGGCTTTATCAATAGATGAAACAAGTTGTTCGATGTGCTCAGCCTTGCTAATGAAAGGAGGCATCATATAAATCAACTTCCCGAACGGACGTATCCAAACGCCTTGTTCAACAAAGTGAGCTTGGATGGTTTCCATATCGACAGGTGTGTGGGTTTCAACGACGCCAATAGCGCCCAACCAGCGAACATCTTTGACAAGAGCATGCTTGAGTAGAGGCGGTAGTAACTCAGAAAAGAGTTGTTCAATCTGATGAGTCTGATTTTGCCAATGACCTTGCTCTATGATGGACAAACTTGCCGCACCTACTGCACAAGCTAAAGGGTTGCCCATGAAGGTTGGCCCGTGCATAAAGCAGCCTGCTTCACCGCCACATACCGTGTCAGCAACTTCTTTACTCGCAAGCGTCGCTGACAATGTCATATAGCCACCAGTTAAAGCCTTGCCTACGCATAAGATGTCCGGTTTGACATCGGCATGCTCACAAGCGAACAGTTTCCCTGTGCGGCCAAATCCGGTTGCAATCTCATCCAAAATAAGTAATACGTTGAATTCATCACACAGTAGGCGAACTTGTTTTAGGAACTCAGGGTGGTAGATGCGCATGCCGCCAGCGCCTTGAACGATAGGCTCTAAGATTACGGCGGCAACCTCTTCATGATGGGCTGTGAGTTTCTCTCGAAAGCTATTGATGTCACTTGAATTCCAATCATCCCAAAAGCCGCTTTTTGGCGAATCAGCGAAAATGTGCTCAGGCAAAAAGCCTTTGTAGAGACTATGCATTGAGTTATCAGGATCGGTCACTGACATTGCCGCAAAGGTATCACCGTGGTAACCATCTCTCAACGTGAGGAATTTTGAACGAGGTTGCCCTTTAGCGTGCCAGTATTGGAGAGCCATCTTGAGACTAACCTCTACGGCTACTGAACCTGAATCAGCCAAGAATACGTGCTCGAGATTATTTGGTGCTAGGTTCAAAAGTTTCTTACATAAATCGATAGCAGGCTGGTGGGTGATACCTCCAAACATAACATGCGAAACCTTATCGATTTGGCTGTGAGCTGCAGCATTGAGCTCTGGATGATTGTAGCCGTGGATGGTTGACCACCAAGAGGACATACCATCAATAATTCGTTTTCCGCCCTCTAATTCTAGGTAAACGCCGTCTGCGTTAGTGACTGGGTAGCAGGTCAGAGGTGTCAACGTTGATGTATAAGGATGCCAGATATGCTGGCGGTCAAAGGCGAGATCCATAGTAACTTCCATTCTTGGTGTGGCTAATAAATAACCAGATGTAAACTTTTGATATTATCAATGTGTTGACAGTCTAAAGCTTGTCGGTAGACTATCCAAGCATAAATACAATCTCTATTGATAGAGATGTAACATCAAATAATAAAAAAGGATCTACACGTGGAAGTTCGTCATGACTGGACAGTTGCTGAAGTAAGAGCACTGCTTGAAAAACCGTTTATGGATTTAATGTTTGAAGCTCAAGTGGTTCATAGACAGTACCAAGAGCACAACCACGTGCAGGTGAGTACACTGTTATCGATTAAGACAGGTGCTTGTCCTGAAGATTGTAAGTACTGCCCTCAGAGTGCTCACTACCGAACGGATGTCGACAAAGAACGCTTAATGGAAGTCGAGCGTGTTTTGGATGCGGCGCAAAAAGCCAAGAATGCGGGTTCGACTCGTTTCTGTATGGGCGCGGCGTGGAAAAACCCGAAAGAACGCGATATGCCTCACCTAACTGACATGATCAAAGGTGTGAAAGGCATGGGCCTAGAAACATGTATGACACTAGGCATGTTAACGCCTGACCAAGCAGGTGAGCTAGCGGACGCAGGTTTGGATTACTACAACCATAATCTTGATACGTCTCCGGAGTTCTACGGCAGTATTATCACCACTCGTACTTACCAAGACCGTTTAGATACGCTATCTCATGTGCGTGATGCCGGTATGAAGATCTGTTCTGGTGGTATTATTGGTATGGGCGAAAGTACTAATGACCGTGCAGGCCTGCTTGTAGAGCTTGCGAACCTTCCTGTTCACCCAGAAAGTGTACCAATCAACATGCTCGTAAAAGTCAAAGGCACACCGATGGAAAACGTCGATGATGTTGAGTCTTTCGACTTCGTCAAACTGATAGCGATTGCTCGTATCATGATGCCAATGTCTGCGGTTCGTTTATCAGCAGGCCGTGAGAACATGAACGAACAGATGCAAGCGATGTGTTTCATGGCGGGTGCGAATTCTATCTTCTACGGCTGTAAGCTACTGACTACGCCAAACCCAGATGAAGACACGGACATGCAGCTGTTTAAGAAGTTAGGTATCAACAGCCAACAGGTGGCTCAGAAGCCAGACGAAATTCAAGAAAATGAACTGTTAGATCAAGTGGTGGAGCGCGTTGCTGCTCGTCCAACGAAAGATGACATGTTCTACGATGCCACTGTTTAAATCTCGCATCAAAAGTGCCCTTGCTCATCGCCGTGAGCAAGGGTTAACTCGTCAACTTAAGGTGCTCGAAAACAGCAATAGCCCTTTGCTTAATAGTGAAGGTTCTCGCTTTATTAACTTTTCGAGTAATGATTACCTAGGCTTGGCAAACGATCCTGAACTGGTCGATGCATGGCAAACCGGACTTTCCAAATATGGTGCTGGAAGTGCAGCATCGCCATTGGTCACGGGTTTTAGTCCTGCTCATCGAAATTTAGAGGCTCAGCTGTGTGAATGGCTTGGCTTTGAACGTGCCATTCTATTTAGTTCTGGTTTCAGTGCTAATCAAGCTTTGTTGTTTTCTCTGCTCGATAAAGACGACTCTCTGTTGCAAGACAAACTTAACCACGCCTCATTGATGGAAGCGGGGATGCTTTCACCTGCAACCATGAAACGCTTTAAGCACAACGACACGCAACATTTAGAGTCGCTATTGAGTCGCACTCCACAATCCTTGGTCGTGACTGAAGGTGTGTTCAGCATGGATGGCGATCAAGCGCCTCTCAGCCGGATATCTAACCTAACTCATCAATACGACAGTTGGTTGGTGGTTGATGATGCCCACGGTATCGGCGTATTAGGTGATAAAGGGGCAGGGAGCAGCAGTGCGGCACAAATCTCCCCCGATATTTTGGTGGTGACCTTTGGTAAAGCATTTGGCCTTTCTGGTGCTGCGATTCTTTGTTCGTCAGAAGTGGGTGATTACTTAACTCAGTTTGCTCGGCATCATGTGTATTCGACGGCGATGCCACCTTCACAAGCGGTGGCTTTATCTCATGCGTGTCAGATGATTCAGACGCAAGAGTGGCGTCGTGAGAAGTTGACAGAACTTGGCGCCCTTTATGCTGAGCAGATGAGTGGCGTGAAAGGCTTTATTGATACTCAGACGCCGATCAAGCCATTTTTAATCGGCGAAGCCCAAGCTGCACTATCTATTGCTGAAGAGTTAAAGCGCAATCAAGTTTGGGTAACGGCAATAAGGCCACCAACGGTGCCTATTGGGACTGCTCGTTTGCGTATTACCTTAACGGCGAACCATAGTCAGGAACAGATTCTTCAGTTAACTGACTCGTTGCTTCAAGCAATAGAGCGAAGCAACGACTCTGGAAGCAAACCAAGCATAGAATCAAGCTTTGAATTAAAGAAAGAGGCTCAGTAAATGTCACAAGAAGCAGTAGTGCATAATTACGTAAGCCAAGATAAGAGTGCGATTGCTGAAGCCTTCGGCAAAGCAGCTGCAACCTATGACAAACACGCTGAGTTTCAGCGCGATGTAGGCCACCGACTATTGGATAAGCTACCGAGTGACCTCTCTGGGTTAAAGGTGCTCGATCTAGGTTGTGGTACAGGGTATTTCTCTGAACAGTTAGTTAAGCGAGGTGCTGCAGTGGTATGTGCTGACCTTTCCAATGGAATGTTGGACGAAGCAAAACAGCGCTGTGGTGTATCAGTCTCTTCATATCAACAAGCCGATGCCGAGCAATTACCGTTTGAAGATGGGTGTTTTGACATCGTTTTTTCAAGCTTAGCGTTGCAATGGTGTGATGATTTATCCTCACCTTTACAAGAGATGAAGCGCGTTGTAGCGGTTGGCGGACGTGTGATTTTCTCAACTTTGCTTGATGGGTCACTGTTTGAACTGAAAAAGTCATGGTCAAAAATTGACACACATCAACACGTTAACCATTTTATTACAATCAATCAGGTAAAAATTGCGTTAGCGCAATCTAGCTGTACGGCTCATCAACTAGACTTGCCCACCATCACCGTTTGGTACGACACTGCGTTTGAACTGATGCGTGACCTTAAAGGTATCGGCGCTAATCACGTAAGTGGTCGCTCACAAGGTTTAACAAGTCGCCGAATGTTGCAGCTTGTTGAGCGGGAATATAGAGAGTTTAAAAACCATCAAGGTTTCTTACCAGCAACATATCAAGTTTGTTTAGGGGTTATTCAATTATGATTGATGCATTATTCATTGCAGGTACGGATACCGAAGTGGGAAAAACTGTGGTTTCAAAAGCGATTCTTCAAGCTTTAGCCGCACAAGAGTTATCAACAATAGGCTACAAGCCAGTTGCCGCAGGGTGTGAACAATCCCCTGAGGGATTACGTAATAGTGATGCACTGCATCTTCAAGAAGCTGCGACGCAAGATATCGCCTACGAAGACGTTAACCCGTATGCGCTGTTGCTACCATCATCACCACACATTGCAGCAAAGCATGATGGTGTGGTGATTGATGAAACCGTATTATCAGCTAAGTTGGCAGAGCATAAGCAAAACTCTGACATCGTGTTAGTTGAAGGTGCTGGTGGTTGGCGTGTACCGGTTTCTGATGAAGAATATTTGTCTAGCTGGGTCAAAAAAGAGCAGCTGCCAGTGGTATTGACGGTCGGCATTAAGCTTGGCTGTTTGAGTCATGCACTGCTAACTGCAGAAGTGATTCGTGCTGATGGACTGAACCTAGTAGGTTGGGTTGCAAACCGCATTAACCCAGGTACTGAACATTACGCCGAAATTATAGCGATGCTTGAAGATAAGCTAGGTGCACCGAAGTTAGGTGAAATTCCGTATGTGCCAAGAGCAAAGTCTAAGAACATTGGTAAGTACATTGATGTGCAGCCTTTGCTTGCGCTTTAATTCTCACCTTGTGTACTAAATAAGAAAAGGGCTGCGATGCAGCCCTTTTGCTATGTTAAGCCTTTTGGCCATGAGTTTATAAACAACTGGCCTTTGAACAAGTCGCTATGGGTTAGTGTTCTTTTGTAAGTCCCATTAGTGCTTGTTGTGTCTCTGTGATTTTTGTCTGTGCCGCTTGCGGTGTTAGGATCCCAATCTGCTTTTTTGCTTCTTCTTCAGTAATCCCTAGGTGACAGCACAGTAAATCGATAGCCATTTGAGTGTTAGTACCTTCAACCATGATTCTTCCCTTTTTGTACATGGACTAGCCAATAAATCATCTGAAGCCACTGTAAACGGATTGTTATACCGACACCATACGACTTAGGTCTAATAGACTGGAGGTGATTCGAATATGGTCTCGTAATCAAATGTTGCAATTTAATGCTTAACCTTGTTTTCTTAATCTAAGACTATATGTATAAGTAAGTATAAGTCTTCAAGGTTGGAATAAATTGCTGTCTGCCTTGTCTATAATAATAAGTTTTATAAAAACAGCTTTCATGCGGAGATAAGTAATGAAGCGAGTAATGTTGTTCCTTGCAACCAACCTAGCGGTTGTATTGGTACTAAGTGTTGTTCTTAATATTGTATACGCAGTTACAGGTATGCAACCTGGTAGCCTATCAGGCTTATTGGTGATGGCTGCAGTATTTGGCTTTGGTGGCTCATTCATTTCATTGATGATGTCAAAGAAAATGGCGCTACGATCGGTAGGCGGTATGGTCATTGAAAGTCCACGTAACGAAACCGAACATTGGTTGATGGAGACAGTAAGCCGTCAGTCTCAACAAGTTGGTATTGGTATGCCAACAGTGGCGATTTACGATTCGCCAGACATCAACGCGTTTGCGACGGGCGCTAAGCGTAATGATTCATTAGTAGCAGTCTCTACGGGTCTGTTACACAACATGACGCGTGATGAAGCTGAAGCGGTGTTAGCGCATGAAGTGAGTCACATCGCGAACGGTGATATGGTGACCATGACGCTAATGCAGGGCGTGGTGAACACGTTCGTTATCTTCCTATCTCGTTTCATCGCCAACATTGTTGCGTCGAATGACAACGAAGAAGAGGGTGGCAGCAACATGATGGTGTACTTTGGTGTGTCTATGGTGTTGGAATTGGTATTTGGTTTCTTAGCAAGCTTCATTACGATGTGGTACAGCCGTCATCGTGAATTCCATGCCGATGCAGGTGCTGCGCACTTAGTAGGTAAAGAGAAGATGATAGCAGCGCTAGAACGTCTAAAGGTGAGCCATGAGCCACAACTAGAAGGTTCTATGATGGCATTTGGTATCAACGGCAAGAAATCGCTTACTGAGCTTCTGATGAGCCACCCACCACTAGACAAGCGTATTGCATCTCTACGTAACATGTAATCGCTACGTAATTCTCAGTCGCTAGTCGACAAGAGACCTTTGAAAGGCTTCCTTCGGGAGGCCTTTTTTGATCTTGGTGTTCAAGACAGTAAGTATCCGAGGGATATGTGTCTGGTGATAGAGGGTTACTAGTGATGAAGCGTTGCGATATTTATTGGTTGATATCGCACGGACTGACATGTGTAGGGTAATAAGTAGGGAGTGCTTAGTGTTCTTTTGATGACAGCGCGTACTAAGCACACTTTCTTCCGCTCAACAAAAAGGCTTCCACATGGGAAGCCTTAGTCTATTCTGTGATTCGAAATTCGAATCTTACAGCTTGTCAGTTAGCTCGATTGCTTGACCGATGTAGTTCGCTGGAGTCATCTCTTTCAGACGAACTTTCTCGTCTGCAGGGATTTCAAGGCCGTCGATGAATGCACGCATGCCTTCGCCATCTACACGTTTACCACGAGTTAGCTCTTTTAGCTTCTCGTATGGTTTCTCGATGCCGTAACGGCGCATTACTGTTTGTACTGGTTCTGCTAGTACTTCCCAGTTCTTGTCTAGTTCAGCAAGTAGCGCTTCACGGTTAACTTCTAGCTTGCTAATACCTTTCAGAGTCGAAGTGTATGCAATGATAGCGTAGCCAACACCAACACCTAGGTTACGAAGAACCGTAGAGTCAGTAAGGTCACGCTGCCAGCGAGAAACTGGAAGTTTTTGTGCAAGGTGGCTGAATACTGCGTTTGCTAGACCAAGGTTGCCTTCAGAGTTTTCGAAGTCAATTGGGTTAACTTTATGCGGCATTGTAGAAGAACCGATTTCGCCAGCAATAGTCTTCTGCTTGAAGTGACCAAGAGCGATGTAGCCCCAAACGTCACGGTCGAAGTCTAGAAGGATAGTGTTGAAACGTGCAACTGCATCAAAAAGCTCAGCGATGTAATCGTGAGGTTCGATTTGAGTTGTGTACGGGTTCCAAGTTACGCCAAGAGATTCAGTGATGAACTCTTCGCTAAACTGGTGCCATTCAACTTCTGGGTATGCAGAAAGGTGTGCGTTGTAGTTACCTACAGCACCGTTGATTTTCGCTAGGATCTCAACGTTTTCGATTTGCTTGTATTGACGTTCCATACGGTACGCAACGTTAGCCATCTCTTTACCCATAGTAGAAGGAGAAGCTGGCTGACCGTGTGTGCGAGACAGTAATGGAATAGCACGGTACTCGTTCGCAAGTGCTTTGATAGCATCAATTACGTTGCGGATTTCTGGAAGAATCACGGTATCACGAGCTTCTTTAAGCATAAGCGCGTGAGAGGTGTTGTTGATGTCTTCAGAAGTACATGCAAAGTGAATAAATTCGTTTACAGCGTGAAGTTCAGGAACGCCAGCAACTTTCTCTTTCAAGAAGTACTCAACCGCTTTAACGTCGTGGTTAGTCGTGCGCTCGATCTCTTTGATACGTAGAGCATCTTCTTCACTGAAGTTAGCAGCTAGTTCATCAAGAAACTGGTTAGCTTCTGCACTAAACGCTGGCACTTCTTTGATTGCATCTGTAGCTGCAAGCTTTTGTAACCAACGAACTTCAACGATAGAGCGGTACTTTAGTAGGCCAAACTCACTAAAGATGCTGCGTAATGCAACAGTCTTGCTTCCGTAACGGCCGTCTACTGGTGAAACAGCAGTCAATGCTGACAGTTCCATGGTGTTCTCCTGAATTGAGTTTTCTAAATTTTGAGAGGTTTATACCAGTAACAATCTCAATTGTCACGCATATTGCGCAATCGTTTGCGTGAGAATTGTGTTGGTACAAAAAACAAGCTCGCGACGAGGCGCGAGCTAATAAATTACATGCGAGCTAGCAGGATTTGAGCTTGCTCGATCATCTTCTTGCGACCGAAGATAAGGTGGCGACGTTTACCGCCAACTTGACGCCATAACACAGCGCTTCGAATTCCTGATAGCAGCAGAGCACGAACCTTATGCTGGCTCGACGTCTGTTGAAGTACAGCTGGCGTCCCAGAAACCTGAATACGCGGGCCGATAGGGCTCACAACATCAAGGTAGATACTGGCTAGGTTGCTGATCATTTGCTCGTCAAACAGATCAAAGTGTTCAGTTTGACGTTCTGCAGTTTGAATACGATCGCCAAGCTGAGACATAGAGTCGTTACGAGAAGATAGCTTACGCTCAAGTGCCATCAAGCTGATGATGTAGCGAGTAATATCGCTACCAGCGGGAGTACTATCGATACCTTTTACTAAGTACTCAAGGCCAAGCTTTAGGTTCGCTTCACGTCCAAAGACACCCACGGTGTTCGCTGGATTGGTATTTAAAATGGCACTGAGTGAAGCTTCGAAGGCATCTTTATCACAATGGCCGTCTTTCGCTACTTGTTGAACCAAAGCCACAGCTTGGCAAATTCCAGCGAAAGCAATAGTACGGTCATAAAGTGTATTAGCCACGTAGTAACTCCTAGTTGTCTTCTATTGTTTGTCGTTCGTTTATTGGTTAGATGCGCTTTTCAATGATACCACCACCAAGACATACGTTGTCTAGGTAGAACACTGCTGATTGACCTGGGGTCACTGCAATTTGTGGTTCGTCAAAAATAACCTTAATGTTCTCATCATCAATTGGGATGATTGTACAAGGAATATCGGTCTGACGGTAACGTGTTTTTACCGTGCATGTCATAACTTCAGTAATTGGTGTGCGATTAACCCAATGAAGCTGAGAAGCGATCAAACCTTCTGATTTTAAAAGAGGGTGGTCTTTACCTTGTACCGCGATCAGAACATTACGTTTAAGATCTTTTTCACCAACAAACCATGGTTCTTCATTACCGCCGCCACCTTTGGTGCCACCGATATGCAGGCCTTTACGTTGGCCTAGTGTGTGGTACATCAAGCCTTGGTGTTGCCCAATAACTTGGCCTTCTGGTGTCTCGATATTTCCCGGTTGAGCGGGTAGGTATTTGCCTAAGAACTCAGTGAACTTGCGCTCACCAATAAAGCAGATGCCTGTTGAATCTTTCTTTTTCGCAGTGATCAAGTCTTGCTCTTCAGCAATACGTCGTACTTCTGGCTTCTCTAATTCACCCACAGGGAATAGGCTGCGTGCCACTTGATCTGAGCTTAGCGTATAAAGGAAATAACTTTGGTCTTTATTGCCGTCTAGGCCGCGTAGCATTTCTGGCTTCGCACCAGCGTCTAGCTCTTCTTGTGTTGGGAAAGTACGACGAACATAGTGACCCATCGCGATGTAGTCTGCGTCTAATACTTCATCCGCAAACTCTAAGAATGCTTTGAATTTGATTTCTTTGTTACAAAGGATATCTGGGTTCGGTGTACGACCCGCTTTGTATTCTTCCAGAAAGTACTCGAATACATTATCCCAGTACTCTGCTGCAAAGTTGATAGTGTGAAGGTGGATACCTAACTTGTCACATACCGCTTGAGCATCAGCAAGGTCTTCAGCTGCCGTGCAGTATTCTTCGTTATCGTCTTCTTCCCAGTTTTTCATGAAAAGGCCTTCTACCTGATAGCCTTGTTGCTGAAGAAGATACGCCGATACTGACGAATCTACACCGCCGGACATACCGACAATTACTTTCTTTTCGCTGTTTCCAGAGCTGATATCTGACATGTCTAAACACCGTTACTATTACTTGGTCGCAGATTCTAACAGAAAGAGAAACACCGTGACAGATCCGAGACCGGAATCACAGTTTCATTTGCACAAATAATGCGCTGACTTCGTTAGAGAATCGCATGAACGCGAGGAGACTCGCTAGGATGTCAGATCTATATGTGGCATAGTCGCTCAAAATCCAAGAGCTGAGATAAAAAATGTCTGAACAAAATGAGTTTATGCAAGAAGAACAGTTGATCGAGATTATCGAGAACCAACTTGAAGATGGACAACCAGTAAAAGTTAAAGAGACGCTAATGCGTTTAATGATGACAGGTACACCTCGTGAAGAGGCAATTGCAGCGATGGCATGTGCACTGGCAATTGAAGTATTTGATGTAATGAAAAACGGCGCAGAGTTTAATCAAAAACGTTACGCCGAGCATTTGGGCATGCTGCCTGATCTTAGCTTTATGGAAGGCGAATAAAAAAATAGCCTAGCAAACGTTTGCTATAGTTTGAAAGATTGCCGCGTTAAATATAGCGCGGTAGAATCCGCCACCTATTTCCCCTTGACTTAGACTAGCCCTATGAAATTCCCTGGACAACGTAAATCAAAGCACTATTTCCCGGTTCACGCTCGTGACCCTTTAGTAAGCCAAGCTCAAACGAGCAAAAGAATGTCACGTACCCATATTATCGGTATTGACCAAACTTTGGTGGATATTGAAGCAAAGGTGAGTTCTGAGCTAATTGAAAAATATGGCTTAAGTAAGGGGCACTCTTTGGTTATTGGTGATGAAGCTGCTGAATCTTTGTATCAAGAATTAAAAGAACAGTGCCTGATCACTAATGAATACGCAGGTGGCACAATTGGTAATACATTACACAACTACTCAGTATTGGCGGATGACCGTTCAACACTATTGGGTGTAATGAGCCAAGATATTAAAATTGGTAGCTACGGTTACCGCTATTTATGTAATACATCAAGCAGAATGGATCTGAACCATTTACAAGGGGTAGATGGCGCAATTGGTCGCTGCTTTGCATTAATTACAGAAGATGGTGAACGTACTTTCGCAATTAGCGAAGGACAAATGAACCAATTAAAACCTGAAAGCATTCCTGAGAAAATTTTCAAAAGTGCTTCTGCTTTAGTATTAACTGCGTATTTAGTTCGTTGTAAACCAGGTGACCCTATGCCTGAAGCAACAATGAAAGCTATTGAGTACGCGAAGAAATACGATGTACCTGTTGTTTTAACGCTTGGTACTAAATTCGTTATTCAAGATGATCCAGAGTTTTGGAAAGATTTCCTTGAACAACATGTAACCGTTGTTGCAATGAACGAAGACGAAGCTGAAGCATTAACTGGTGAAAGCGATCCTCTAGCTGCTTCAGACAAAGCACTAGATTGGGTAGACTTAGTTCTATGTACAGCAGGCCCTGTGGGCTTGTTTATGGCGGGTTACACAGAAGATGCAGTGAAGCGTGAAACATCATTGCCGTTGTTACCAGGCTCGATTGCTGAATTTAACCGTTATGAATTTAGCCGTCCCGCACATAAAGATTTATGTGAAAATCCAACGAAAATCTATTCGCATATCGCACCTTACATGGGCGGCCCAGAAAAGATTAAGAATACTAATGGTGCCGGTGATGCTGCGTTGTCTGCTCTATTACATGATATGGCCGCTAATAAGTACCATAAAGAAAATGTGCCTAACTCAAGTAAGCATCAGCATTCATTCTTGACGTATTCTTCGTTCTCACAAGTTTGTAAATATTCAAACCGCGCAAGTTATGAAGTATTAGTTCAGCACTCGCCACGATTATCTCGAGGCCTTCCTGAAAGAGAAGATAGTCTAGAAGAAGCGTACTGGGAAAGATAAGGCATTTTTTTGATTTATATTTCACTATTAGAAATATAAAAAAGGCTCCGAAAGGAGCCTTTTTTGTTTCTGAATATATTGAAGCCGTAAATAATACTTTAGTCGACTTAAATATTGATTCTATTGCTTAGTGGGTTATTGATTATTCACTTAGCAAACTCGATGCCTTAAAGAGCAAACTCTTCTAGAGATTTACCAGCATCTAGTTGTTCTTGGATAGCTGAAGGCGTACGGCCTTGGCCTGTCCAAGTTTTTTCGTCGCCATTCGCGTCTACGTATTTGTATTTCGCAGGGCGAGGAGCACGTTTAGATTTTGTTGTTTTAGATTTTGCTTCACCAGAAAGTGCAGCAATAAGATCGGCAACATCGATTCCGTCTTTTGCAATTTGTTCTGCGATAGCAGAAAGCTTAGCTTCTTGCTCTGCTTTTGCTGCGCGTTCTTCAGCTTCAGACTCTTGACGTTCTTGTACAACAATAGTCAGCTTGTCTAGCGCTTCTTCAAGTTGCTCAAGAGTTAATTCACGTGAGAACGCACGAAGGCTACGGATATTTAATAGAGTTTTTGTTAATTCAGACATGATATTTCCCATCAAGGTAAACTAAATAATCCTCCTAATAATAAACAGAGCCTAAGAATAAAACAAATAGTATTTCTTCTATTAGTTATTTAAATAAAGAAATGAGACGAGTGTTTTAAGATGAAAAGATAGACCTCTAATGAACTTATAATAACTATTAAGAATATCTTAAAAAAAACAGGCGATATCTGATATGTGTTAAGTGGAGTAATCCGCAAAAGTTGACTATTCTTCTATTGATTACTTCATTAACAAAAAACTATTTTTCTCGGAATGATATGTTGCATTGTTGCTCTTGATGGGTACAATTGCGGCTACCTGATGCGGTGCTTTGGTTAATCTGTTGTTAAACTCTGGTTTACACGGTTAATAATGTTACCGCACGTAGAGGTGCAATTATAAAGAGTAGTTTTCGTTGGGGTGATGCCAATGAACGGGAATGAAAGGTGTAATTGCCGAAGTAAATTGTATATCTAAGCAATTTGCTGGGGTTGTGCTCAATAGGTACAACACTGCCATAGTCTTAATTTTAAACTATGGAGCGCTACTGTAGGGTTGGGTGAAGTGTTCACTTCCCTTTCGCTTAGTTCAACATGAGCTTGATAAGCCGTATCAAGTTTATCTGCAGTAGATCTCTAGCCAAATAAAAAACTGGTTTTTGAAGATCATGAATTTAATAGATTTTGCAACATCGCCTTTATCGCTGCTTCCTCCCTTGGTTGCCTTGACTCTTGCTATTGTTACCCGTCGTGTATTAGTTTCCTTGGGTGTCGGTATCGTCATGGGTGCGATTCTACTTGCTGACTACTCAGTAGGTAACGCAGCTAGCTACGTCTTTACTAAAGTATCTGGTGTTTTCATCGAAGATGGTGGTATTAACACTTGGAACATGAGCATCGTTGCTTTCCTAATTATCCTTGGAATGACAACTGCATTATTAACACTGTCTGGCGGTACTCGCGCATTCGCTGAGTGGGCACAGTCTCGTGTTAAGAGCAAACGTGGTTCAAAACTACTTGCTGCCTTCTTAGGCGTATTCATCTTTGTTGATGATTACTTCAACAGCTTAGCGGTAGGTGCCATCTCTCGCCCTGTAACTGACCGCTTCTACGTATCTCGCGCTAAGCTAGCTTATATCCTAGATTCAACTGCTGCTCCTATGTGTGTGATCATGCCGGCTTCTAGCTGGGGTGCTTACATCATCACTATCATTGGTGGCATCTTAGTGACACACGGTGTGACAGAGTATTCTGCACTGGGTGCTTACGTTCGCCTTATCCCAATGAACTTCTACGCTGTGTTCGCACTATTAATGGTGTTTGCTGTTGCGTGGTTTGGTTTAGATGTTGGCAAAATGCGCGAGCATGAGATCGAAGCCTCTCAAGGCCGTGGTTTTGAAGGTGATAATGATCAAAAGCAAGCGCACGATCTAAACGAAGAGCTGGATATTCAAGAGAGCGAAAACGGTTCTGTTTCTGATCTCGTTATGCCAATCGTAGCGTTAATCGTCGCGACGGTTGCAGCAATGCTTTACACCGGTGGCCAAGCGCTTACTGCTGATGGTCAAGCATTCAATTTACTTGGTGCATTTGAAAATACAGATGTAGGTAAGTCTCTGGTTTACGGTGGTGTTATTGGTTTACTCGTTGCGCTAGCAACGGTATTCAAACAGAAACTGCCTATGGCTGATATCACAAGAACAATGTGGATTGGTGCAAGCTCAATGTTTGGCGCTATCCTTATCCTTGTATTTGCCTGGACGATTGGTTCTGTTATTGGCGACATGAAAACAGGTTCGTACCTATCCTCTCTAGCAACAGGTAACATCGATTACCACTGGCTACCGGTTATCTTGTTCCTTCTTGCTGGCCTAATGGCGTTCTCGACAGGTACATCTTGGGGTACGTTCGGTATCATGTTACCGATTGCGGGTGACATGGCTGCTGCCTCTGACATCGCGCTAATTCTTCCTATGCTAAGTGCGGTTCTTGCGGGTTCTGTATTTGGTGATCACTGTTCTCCAATCTCGGATACAACGATTCTGTCTTCTACAGGTGCGCGTTGTAACCACATTGACCACGTATCGACTCAGCTCCCTTACGCGCTGTCTGTGGCGTTCGTATCGTGTATTGGTTTTATCACCCTAGGAATGACATCATCAACTGGCATTGCATTTGGCGCAGCGTCTCTAACGTTTGTTGCGGTATGTTTTGCATTGGCTTATTTCTCTCGTTGCAAGATAGCAACGTGTAAAAGCTAATCATCATTTGATTGAATAATGAGAAGGGAGGCGTTTGCCTCCCTTTTTTTGTGTTCGTTAATTTAATTTTAAATTTCGTGAAAAAAGTTCGAATAAATGGTTGAAAAAGGGTGTCAGCTTAGTTAGTGTGGAGACAAGACAGCAAACAACCTAAGAGCTGATAAGTATGCGTAAATTAGTAATGAACATTCATCACCATCATCACCCTATCTAGTCTTTCGGGGAGATTTACGTATACCCGGGAGCAAGAATTCTCCCGGAGGTTAAGTCAAAGAATTTAGATTTAAACCCTCGGGACGACAAAGTCTTCCGAGGGTTTTTTAGTTTTAGCACTTTTAAATAATCAATAAATTCAAATATTTGCACAGGGATACAGCAATGCAGACACAACGCCTAAGAATCGCAATTCAAAAGAAAGGTCGCTTAAGTAAAGAGTGCCAAGATCTACTTAAAAAATGTGGTGTGAAATTTAACATCATGGGTGAGCGCTTAGTTGTTCATTCACTAAATATGCCAATCGACTTGTTACTGGTTCGTGATGACGACATCCCAGGCCTTATCATGGATGGTGTGGTTGACCTTGGTTTTATCGGTGAGAATGAACTAGAAGAAGTTCGCCTAGACCGTGTCGCTCTAAAGGAGCCTTCAGAGTTTCGTACACTACGTCGTTTAGACTTCGGTGGTTGCCGCCTTTCTATCGCAATCAACAAAGATGAAGAATACAACGGCCCACAAGACCTAGCGGGCAAACGTATTGCGACAACTTACCCACAACTACTAAAAGCCTACATGGACGAGCAGGGTGTTGAATTCAGCACTTGTATGCTAACAGGCTCGGTTGAAGTGGCTCCTCGTGCAGGCCTAGCAGATGCTATCGCTGATTTAGTTTCTACAGGTGCGACGCTAGAAGCAAACGGCCTAAAAGAAGCAGAAGCTATCTTCCAATCTAAAGCAACACTGATTCAACGTGTGGGTGATTTCGACGCTGACAAGACTGCATTGATTGAAAAACTACTGACTCGTATGCAGGGTGTTCAACAAGCGAAAGAGTCGAAGTACATCATGCTTCACGCACCAACGTCTCAGCTAGAGCAAATCAAAGCACTACTGCCTGGGGCTGAAGATCCTACGGTTCTTCCTCTATCTACAGACAAAGACAAAGTTGCCGTTCACCTCGTAAGTACAGAGAACTTGTTCTGGGAAACTATGGAACAGCTGAAAGAGTTGGGTGCAAGCTCGATTCTAGTATTACCAATCGAAAAAATGATGGGGTAGTGACGATGAGAACCGTTGTTTGGCAATCTTTAAGTGAATCACAGCAAGACTCGGTATTAGAGCGTCCAGCTATTACTGAAGGTGCAAACATCACAGCGACTGTTTCTGATGTTATTGCAAAAGTACGAAATGAAGGCGATGCCGCACTTAAGGAACTGACTGAAAAGTTTGATGGTGTGACTCCAGAATCTATCCGAGTTAGTTCGGGTGAGATCGAAGAGGCATGTGCTCGTCTAACACCAGAGATGAAGCAAGCGTTGGAGCAAGCTTACAGCAACATTGCTAAGTTTCATGAAGCTCAAAAGCCACAGCCAATTAAGGTTGAAACACAGCCTGGTGTTGTGTGTGAGCAGGTGACGCGCGCGATTAATACTGTTGGACTTTATATTCCGGGGGGCAGTGCGCCACTTCCGTCAACGGTTCTTATGTTAGGTGTACCTGCTCAAATTGCGGGTTGTCGTAAGGTTGTGCTTTGCTCACCTCCGCCCATCGCGGATGAAATCTTGTATGTCGCTAATCTTTGTAAAATCGATGAGGTTTACAATGTTGGTGGTGGTCAAGCCGTTGCTGCCATGGCTTACGGGACCGAGAGCGTTGCTAAGGTTGATAAGATCTTCGGCCCAGGTAACGCTTACGTAACGGAAGCTAAACGCCAAGTAAGTAACGACTTCCGTGGCGCTGCGATTGATATGCCTGCTGGCCCGTCTGAAGTGTTAGTGATTGCAGACGAAACTGCGGATGCTGACTTCATTGCTGCTGATCTACTGAGCCAAGCTGAACACGGGCCAGATTCACAGGTTGTATTAGTAACACCATCACCAGTTATTGCCGACCAAGTAACCGATGCAGTTCAGAAGCAACTGAAAGAGCTGTCTCGTGCGAACATCGCTCAGCAAGCATTGGCTTCAAGTCTAATCATCATTGCTGAATCGATCACTCAAGCGATTGCGATTTCGAATTTCTATGGCCCGGAACACTTGATTGTTCAGACCAAGAGTCCACGTGAACTGCTGCCATTACTAGATAATGCAGGTTCAATCTTCTTGGGTGACTGGTCTCCAGAATCTGCAGGTGACTACGCATCAGGCACAAACCACGTTCTTCCGACTTACGGCTATACCAAGACTTATTCAAGCCTAGGTTTGGCGGATTTCTCTAAGCGTATGACGGTACAAGAGTTAACAGCTGATGGCTTACAAGGCCTAGCGCCAACGGTAGTCACAATGGCGGAAGCCGAAGGTTTGGACGCACACAAACGTGCGGTGACCATCCGAGTTGAAAAATTAAATCGATTTGAACAGCTAAATAAAGCGAAATAAGGGTAGGGCATGGAAAAGTTAGCAAGAAAACAAGTTCAGGCTCTAACACCTTACTTGTCTGCAAGACGCATTGGTGGCAGCGGAGATGTATGGTTGAACGCCAACGAATCTCCGTTTGATAACGAGTACACCTTAAATCTGACTCGACTTAATCGCTACAGCGAGTGTCAGCCTAAAGAGCTAATCGATGCTTACGCTCAATATGCGGGTGTTGCACCAGAGCAAACGTTGACTACTCGTGGTGCTGACGAAGGCATTGAACTACTGATTCGTGCTTTCTGTGAGCCGAACGAAGACGCTATTCTTTACTGCCCACCCACTTACGGTATGTACGCAATCAGTGCAGAGACGATTGGTGTTGAGCGTAAAGTGGTGCCTCTGACTTCTGAATGGCAATTGGATCTTCCTGCTATTGAAGCTCAACTTGACAACGTAAAAGTGGTCTTTGTTTGTAGTCCAAATAACCCAACCGGTAATTTGGTTGATCGCAAAGACATCATCAAGCTGCTTGAAATGACACAAGACAAAGCGATTGTTGTGATGGATGAAGCGTATATCGATTTCTGCCCTGAAGCATCAACGGTGGATTTGCTTGCTCAGTATCCGAATCTAGCGATTCTTCGAACTCTCTCGAAAGCATTTGCTTTAGCGGGTTTACGTTGTGGCTTTACGCTAGCGAACAAAGAGCTTATCGATGTATTGTTAAAAGTGATTGCTCCTTATCCTGTGCCAATCCCTGTTGCTGACATTGCCGTTCAAGCACTTTCAGAGCAAGGACTAGCGCGTGCTAAGTTCCAAGTTCTGGATTTAAGTGCTAACCGAGCGTATTTACAAGCAGGTCTATTAGGCATGCCTCAAGTGATGGTATTTGATGGTTGGGGTAACTACCTACTGGTTAAATTCCCGAACGGCGATGAGTTATTTAAAGCGGCTTGGGATACGGGCATCATTTTGCGTAATTCACCAATTGAAGACTGTGTTCGTATTAGTATTGGTAATCGCGAAGAGTGCGAAAAGACACTTGGATTCATTCGTAACTTTTATCAGTAACGAAAGGTTTACCAGTAATAACATTTGCCAGTTTGAGTGGATTAATTGCAGGCTGGCAAGTGAAACCAATATTTTGGGTTAGCGTTGATTTTAGCTAGGCCAGCAGATTTAAAATTAAAAGGAAGTTCAAGTGAGTAAACAACAGAAAATACTTTTTATAGACCGTGACGGCACCTTAATTGTTGAGCCGCCAGTTGACTTTCAAGTAGACCGTTTAGACAAACTAAAATTCGAACCGTTAGTGATCCCTAGCCTACTTGCACTGCAAGATGCAGGTTATCGCTTAGTGATGGTGACTAACCAAGATGGTCTAGGCACAGATAGCTACCCGCAAGAAGAGTTCGATGCTCCACATAATATGATGATGGAGTTCTTTGAGTCTCAGGGCGTTAAGTTTGATGATGTTCTAATCTGCCCTCACTTTGATGAAGACAACTGCTCTTGCCGCAAGCCTAAGCTGGGTATGGTTAAAGAATACCTACAAGGCGGTAAAGTTGACTTCCAAAAGTCAGTCGTGATTGGCGATCGAATGACGGATCTTCAACTTGCTGAGAACATGGCAATTCGTGGTATCCAATACGGACCAGATGCGCAAACTGAAGGCACGCTTAACTGGCCACAGATCGTTAAAGATCTGACGGTTAATGCTCGTGTTGCTGAAGTGGTTCGTACCACTAAAGAAACCGACATTAAGGTAGCCGTAAACCTTGATGAAACCGGTGACAACAAGATTGATACTGGCATGGGTTTCTTCGATCACATGCTTGATCAAATCGCGACACACGGCGGTTTCCAAATGAACCTGACTGTGAAGGGCGACCTGCACATTGATGATCACCACACAGTAGAAGATACCGCACTTGCTTTAGGCCAAGCATTGAAAGATGCATTAGGCGATAAACGGGGTATTGGCCGCTTTGGTTTCAGCCTACCAATGGATGAGTGTTTGGCTCAGTGTGCGCTAGACCTTTCTGGCCGTCCATACCTGAAGTTCGATGCTAAATTCAGCCGCGAGCAAGTGGGTGACCTTTCAACAGAGATGGTGGTTCACTTCTTCCGTTCTCTAACCGATACATTGGCTTGTACGCTACACCTTTCTTCTGACGGTAATAATGATCACCACATCATTGAGAGCCTATTCAAAGCGTTTGGCCGTACTCTTCGCCAAGCAATCAAAGTTGAAGGTAACGAGTTACCAAGCAGCAAAGGCGTTCTGTAAGGCTAACGTTAGCAAGGAAAAACAATGAAAGATCAAAAAGTCGTTATTATTGATACTGGTTGTGCCAATGTTTCCTCGGTGAAGTTTGCGATTGAACGTCTAGGCTACGCAGTTGAAATTTCAAAAGAACCAGAAGTTGTTCTTGCTGCCGATAAGCTATTCCTACCCGGTGTAGGTACAGCAAGTGAGGCAATGAAGAACCTGCAAGAACGTGACCTTGTTGCCCTTGTGAAGCAAGTAGAGAAGCCTCTGCTAGGTATCTGTTTAGGTATGCAGCTATTAGGCAAACTGTCTCAAGAGAAAGGCCAAAAGGCTGACGAGTTAGTTGAATGCCTAGGTTTGTGTGATGGTGAAGTTCGTTTACTTGAAACGGGCGACTTGCCGTTACCACACATGGGTTGGAACACCGTCACGGCAACACCTAACCACCCTCTATTTAAAGACATTGAAGAAGGCGAATACTTCTACTTTGTTCACAGCTTCGCAATGCCCGTGGGTGACTACACCATCGCACAATGTGATTACGGTAAGCCATTCACAGCAGCGCTTCAAAGTGGCAATTATTATGGTGTTCAGTTCCACCCAGAGCGATCTTCGAAAGCTGGTTCTAAGCTGATTCAGAACTTCTTGGAATTGTAATAAGGATTAGGCAGCGGCTAATGTTGCTATATAAGGAATGTAAATGATTATTCCCGCGTTAGATTTAATTGAAGGCCAAGTAGTTCGCTTATTCCAAGGAGACTACGGGCAAGTAACAGAATACAAAGTAGACCCAGCAGAGCAGTTTAACTTGTACCACCAAGCTGGCGCAGGTTGGCTTCACCTTGTTGACTTAACGGGTGCAAAAGACACAACGGCTCGTCAGTTAGACTTGATTGCTAAGCTACTGGCTAGCACGCCTGCAAACATCCAGATTGGTGGTGGCGTGCGTAACGAACAAGATGTCGTTGATCTACTAGAAGCTGGCGCACAGCGCGTTGTGGTTGGTTCTACGGCAGTTAAGCAACCTGAGTTGGTTAAAGGTTGGATGGAGAAGTACGGTGCGGAAAAAATCGTGCTGGCTCTGGACATCAATATTGACGAAAGCGGCACACGTAAAGTCGCGATTTCAGGTTGGCAAGAAGATTCAGGCGTGACCATTGAAGCGCTAATTGAAGATTACCTCACGGTTGGCCTTAAACACGTTCTGTGTACTGATATTTCACGTGATGGCACGCTAGAAGGGTCAAACGTAGAGCTCTATGTTGATCTCTGTAAACAGTACCCACAAGTGCAATTCCAATCATCGGGTGGCATTGGCAGCCTAGCTGATATCGAAGCACTTAAAGGCAGCGGCGTTGCGGGTGTGATTGTTGGTCGTGCACTGCTTGATGGCAAGTTCACCGCAGAGGAGGCATTTGCATGTTGGCAAAGCGAATAATCCCTTGTTTGGATGTCCGTGATGGACAAGTGGTTAAGGGCGTTCAATTCCGTAATCACGAAATTATTGGTGACATCGTTCCGCTAGCACAACGCTACGCAGAAGAGGGCGCTGATGAATTAGTATTTTATGACATCACCGCATCAAGTGATGGCCGTGTGGTCGATAAAAGCTGGGTGAAACGTGTAGCAGAAGTGATTGATATTCCTTTCTGTGTGGCTGGTGGTATTAAGTCTGCGGAAGATGCAGCACGCATTCTTGAGTTTGGTGCAGATAAAGTATCCATCAACTCGCCTGCATTGGCTAACCCACAGCTAATCACTGACCTAGCTGATAAGTTCGGCGTACAGTGTATCGTTGTCGGTATCGATTCATACTTCGATAAAGAGACGGGTAAATATCAGGTTTACCAATTCACAGGCGATGAAGCGCGTACCAAAGCAACCAAGTGGGAAACCAAAGATTGGGTGCAGGAAGTACAGAAGCGTGGCGCCGGTGAGATCGTGTTAAACATGATGAACCAAGATGGCGTTCGCAACGGCTATGATATCGACCAGTTAAATATGGTACGTTCGGTGTGTAATGTACCCCTGATTGCATCAGGTGGCGCAGGTGCAATGGAACACTTTGCTGAAGCTTATAAAAAGACCAACGTGGATGGAGCACTTGCGGCTTCGGTATTCCACAAACAAGTCATCAATATTGGTGAACTTAAACAGTATTTAAAACAACAAGATGTAGAGGTGCGACTATGAGTTTTGAACCCGTAAGCTTATCAAAAACAGAAGTAGGCGCATTGTCAGAGCGTATTGATTGGGAAAAAGTCGATGGCTTAGTGCCAGCGATTGTTCAAGATTACCAGTCTAGCCAAGTACTAATGATGGGATACATGAACCCAGCAGCACTTGAGAAAACCGGTGAAACTGGCCAAGTGACGTTTTTCTCTCGCACCAAAGAGCGCCTTTGGACGAAAGGTGAAACGTCAGGCAACGTATTGCAACTGCACAACGTCGCCTTGGACTGTGACAGCGACACCTTACTGGTTAAAGTTAATCCCATTGGTCCAACGTGCCACACAGGTACAACAACGTGTTGGGATGGAGACAAGCAAGAAGAGTCTCAGATGGTGTGGCTTCATCAGCTTGAGCAGCTATTGGCTGCCCGCAAGGACGCCGATCCTGAATCTTCTTATACTGCCAGTCTATATGCCCGTGGCACCAAGCGTATTTCGCAAAAAGTGGGCGAAGAAGGCGTTGAAGTCGCGCTTGCGGCGACGTCGGGCGATAAGGCGGAGTTAGTGTGTGAATCAGCAGATTTGATTTACCACCTAATGGTTCTTCTTCAAGATCAAGGCTTATCGATGGATGATGTGGTAAACAAGCTGAAAGAGCGTCATAAGTAAGCTCTCTTTAGATTAATAGAACCGCGTAAAAGACAGGCAAAAGCCCCGCAAACAAACATGTTTACGGGGCTTTTTAGTTTTTTAATTTTCAAGATTTCAAGATTTCAAGATTTCAAGATTTCAAGATTTCAAGATTTCTAAGCCCTACGTCACTTTTCTAACCTCTGACTTTGCGTCATTCCGAGGAGCCTAAGCGACATCAGGAATCTCTTCTCTTAATCTGACTTCTTAGTCGAACGAGTTACCCGCAGCACTTCTTGTATTTCTTACCACTGCCACAAATACACGGATCATTACGGCCGATTTTAAAGCTCTCAACGGTTTGATTTAAGCGTGGGTCAATTTCTGGTTGTGTAGTTTGTTCCTGCTCTGGGAAGGTACCATCAATGTAGTACCAAAGACCGTCTTCACGTATAAAGCGAGAGCGTTCTTGCATGCAGTATTGTGCGCCTTCTTCATTGAAGTAAGCTTTAAACTCAACAAAGCCTTCGTCTTGGTGCGAGCCTACCGCAGTATCGATGACTTCTAGTCCTGCCCAATCACTGTTGATAGATTCGGCAATACCTTCTCTTTGCGCTTCTGCGTTGCAGCTAGGGTGGTAAGTCGCAACAACATAATCCACCAAACCAAGTACATGTGCAGAATAACGTGAGCGCATCAATTGCTCGGGTGTTTCAACGGCACTGTGGTTAAGGTGTGCTGATTTACAGCACTGTTGGTAAGTATTTTTGCTACCGCATGGGCATAAAGACATGGTCAAATCCTGTAAAAATGGCCTCTGTAAGAGGCCATAAATGAATGTGTTGGAGTTTATCAAGAAACGACTGCTCACCAAAGCTGAGTTTCGATTGAAGTTGCTGTGTGACGTGAACTATTTCAAAGTAGGAGACAGCAGGTCTTGGGCCCAAGAAGTTGCTTCGTCATAAGCTTGACCTAGCTCTGCTTCGTTGAGTTTGAGCAGTTTACGAATGCGCGTTGCTTCATCCCAGCGAGCTTGTTCATAAGCTATGACCATCGCCAAAATGGCACCTAATACGCCTTTACGTTGAATCAAGGCTTGTTTAATCTCATCATCGATCGGCACCGAGTCCAGTACTTTTACTAACGGCAGATCGAATAGGGAGTCGAGCAGCGAGAACATGCCAGTTAAAAAGGCTTGCCCGGGCTCAACCTTAACGTTCATTTTCTCGACCAACAGTTCACATTGGCGCGCGCGTATCACGGCTAAACCATAAAGTGAGTCTGGTTTATCTTCTTTCGCGGATGCGATAGCAACCAGTGACACTAGCTTACGTAGTTTTTGTTCACCAAGATAAACAAGCGCTTGGTGGAATGAACGAATCGGTGTTGATGAGCCACCAGCGGAGTTTACGTAAGAGAGCAGCTTATACGACATAGTCATATCAAGGGTAATCAAACGCTCTACTTCGGCAAAGTTGATAGGATCGTTGGCAATCTCTTTCAACAGTTGAACAATGGTTAAAAAAGCAGGGTTTAATGCGCGAGTTTGGATCACCTCCGGCTTACTGAAAAAGTAGCCTTGAAAGTAGTTAAACCCGGCTTGGATTGCTTCTTGGTATTCTTCGTGAGTTTCTACTTTCTCCGCTAGAAACTCGATATTCAAGTCTTTCAGAGTGTTCATGAACATCGCAGCTTTAGCGATTGAGATCAAACGTATGTCGAATTTGATAATTGATACGTAAGGTAAGAAGCGTTTCCATGCTTTGCTAGGCACAAAATCATCTAACGCGATCGTGTAACCCGCATCATAAATTGTGATGATGGCTTCTAGCAGTTCGTCTGTTGGCTCACAGTCTTCCAGTACCTCGACAACTAAGCTCTCTTTCGGAAATAGAGTCGGGACTAGGTTAACCAAGCTTGCATATGGAAAATTAACGAATCCAAGCTTATCGCCCAATGTATTATAGTGGGTAGATAAGAAGTGGTCGGAAAGCAAACGGCTAGTAGCGAGCTCCGGCTCTACTTCAGGGAAAGTGTTCTTAGGACCATCCCTAAATAGCAACTCGTAACCTATGGTCTTCTTGTCTGCATCGAGTATTGGTTGACGCGCTACGTATGAATATTTCAACTTGGTACTGTGTTCGGTTTATTTTTGATAGACAAATAATAGCTAATTCAGGAGAAATTACCATATACAAGTGAAGAAAATCTGACCGATGATAATAATAAAAGTGAAAGTTTAAGCGTGATGCTAAAAGCGATTGCTAAACTCGCGATTCTGTAGTTCAAAACTTTGCGGAGTGAACACCAGAACTGATCCTTGGGTATACCAATCACCCAATACGATACGGGTTTTAGTGCAATTGTTAGCACTGAAGGAGTGTATGTCTGGACGGTGAGTATGACCGTGGATCATCAAATCGACGTTGTGTTGTTTCATCACATTTTCGACTTCTTGCTGTGTTACATCCATGATGTCGAGTGACTTTGTCTGCTTATCATCTTTGATATCAGACTGAACCTTGGAGACAATTTTCTTTTTGATAAAAAATGGAATTCTATTAAAGACCCATTGTAACCAGGGCTGATGAACTTTTTCACGAAAGGCGAGGTACTTTATATCTTCGGTACACAGAGTATCACCATGCAATACCACTGCTTTTTGTCCGTAGATATCGATAGTAGAAACTTCATCTAGAAGTTGTACGCCTGTTTGTTTCGCAAATTTTTTGCCAACTAAAAAGTCGCGATTGCCTTGTGTGAAATAACAAGGTACGCCAGTGTTAACTAAGTCTATAAACGTTTGGCGAATTGAATTCGCGAACTCGCTTGTATCGTCGTCACCAATCCAGAATTCGAAAAGATCACCCAACACGTAGAGTGCATCCGCTTCTACGGCCTCGTTCTTCATGAAGGTTAAGAAGCAGTCTGTGATGTCTTGTCGCGACGGAGCAAGGTGTAGATCTGATATAAAATATGTTTTCATAGGTCTAAAAAAAGGGAGCGATTCGCTCCCTATATCCTGATTTTATCGGCTCATCAATTATTAATACTAACCGAAAGCAAGTGATTAAGCTTCGATTGTCGTACCAGTGATGATCACTTCTTCTAGAGGTACGTCTTGGTGCATACCCATAGAACCAGTGCTAACACCTTTGATCTTGTTTACGATGTCCATGCCTTCAACAACTTCTGCGAATACACAGTAGCCCCAACCGTCTAGGCTTTCGCTACGGAAGTTTAGGAAAGAGTTGTCGTTAACGTTGATGAAGAACTGAGAGCTCGCTGAATGCGGTTCCATAGTACGAGCCATTGCTAGCGTACCCACTTTGTTCGCTAGGCCGTTGTTTGCTTCGTTCTTGATAGTCGCGCGAGTTGTTTTTTCTTTAAGGCCAGAAGTCATGCCGCCGCCTTGAACCATGAAACCATCGATAACACGGTGGAATAGCGTGTTGTCGTAAAAACCGTCACGGCAATACTGTAGGAAGTTTGCGCTTGTTTCTGGTGCTTTTTCTTCGTTAAGTTGAATTTTGATGTCACCAAAATTTGTGTGAAGGATGATCATGATTGTTACCTTACTGTCTTTTTAATATGAAGTTCGAATTCTAGCGTATGTTGGCGGACTTTCAAATCACCAAATCATTAACTTAACTCGGATGTTTGAGGTAATACCAATCGTAGTAAATAACTGGCCATCCTAGCTTGTTAAAACACTTGATAACGTCGTTAGAAATTTTGAATGTAGAATAACTACTTATCGAAAATTTCTTCCTTGTTCTCAAGCATTTTTTCTGCGCTATTTATGACCATCTACTTACTGTGATTGGTATAATTCCTGCTTTGGGGGATTACCTATTAAGGTATGACTTGTTATACTGCGATCTTATTTTTGATTAATCCATAAAATAGATAGAGATCATGCTGAAGATATATAACACGCTCACAAGACAGAAAGAGGAATTCAAACCAATTACAGCTGGCAAAGTCGGTATGTATGTCTGTGGGGTAACCATATACGATCTCTGTCATATTGGTCATGGCCGTACGTTCGTTTCATTTGACGTGGTAACTCGTTACCTGCGTTACCTTGGTTACGATTTGAATTTCGTTCGTAATATCACTGATATCGATGACAAAATCATCAAGCGCGCTAATGAAAACGGCGAGTCTTGTGACTCTCTGACTGAGCGTCTGATCGGTGAAATGCACGCGGACTTCGATGCATTGAACATGAAACGCCCAGATGTCGAGCCTCGTGCGACTGAATTCATCACAGAGATCATTGAGTTAGTAGAAAAGCTAATTCAACGTGGCTTTGCTTACGTTGCAAGCAACGGTGACGTGATGTTCGAAGTTAAGAAGTTTGACGAATACGGTAAGCTTTCTAAGCAAGATCTTGAGCAGCTTCAAGCTGGCGCCCGTGTTGACATCGATTCTGCAAAACGTAGCCCGTTAGACTTTGTTCTTTGGAAGATGTCTAAGCCTGGTGAGCCGACGTGGGAATCGCCATGGGGGCCAGGTCGTCCAGGTTGGCACATCGAATGTTCAGCAATGAACTCGTCTATTCTTGGCAATCACTTCGATATTCATGGTGGTGGTTCGGATCTACAGTTCCCGCACCACGAGAACGAAATCGCACAATCTTGCTGTGCACATGGCACCCAGTATGTGAATACTTGGATGCACAGTGGCATGGTGATGGTAGACAGAGAAAAAATGTCTAAGTCACTGGGTAACTTCTTCACTATCCGTGACGTACTTCAGCATTACGATGCAGAGACAGTTCGTTACTTCCTAATGTCTGGTCACTACCGTAGTCAACTAAACTACAGCGAAGATAACCTAAATCAGGCTCGTGCATCACTTGAACGTCTCTATACATCACTTCGTGGTCTAGACGTTACCGCAGCCCCTGCTGGTGGTGAAGAGTATGTGACTCGTTTCTCTACAGCGATGAACGATGATTTCAACACACCTGAAGCTTATTCAGTGCTGTTTGAAATGGCTCGTGAAATCAACCGTATCAAGACTGAAAGCATAGAAAAAGCAAGTGCACTAGGTGCGTTGATGCGTGAACTGGCAGACATCATCGGTATTCTTCACCAAGATCCAGAAGCTTTCTTGCAAGGCGATGCAG
Source organism: Vibrio sp. 10N.237.312.B06 (assembly GCF_041464685.1). Classification (NCBI taxonomy): domain Bacteria; kingdom Pseudomonadati; phylum Pseudomonadota; class Gammaproteobacteria; order Vibrionales; family Vibrionaceae; genus Vibrio; species Vibrio sp. 10N.237.312.B06. Next base: position 6,651 of record NZ_JBFSPI010000006.1, on the reverse strand, counting down.
CAGGTAACGATGACGAAGTCGCTGAAATCGAAGGCCTAATTAAGCTACGTAATGACTCTCGCGCTTCGAAGGATTGGGCAAATGCCGATCTTGCACGTGATAAGCTGAACGAGCTAGGTATTGTTCTGGAAGATGGTCCAGAAGGTACGACTTGGCGTCGTAAGTAAATCTTATAAAAAGGGCTGATTTTCAGCCCTTTTTTCTAGCAAAAATTCTCTAATTTCACCTTTTTATCTTCAACTTTTAATTAACAGGAATATTTCTGTGGCTCAGATGTATTTTTATTACTCGGCAATGAACGCGGGTAAATCAACAACGCTTCTTCAATCTTCATTCAACTACCAAGAACGTGGTATGACACCAGTGATCTTTACGGCTGCATTAGATGATCGCTATGGTATCGGTAAAGTGAGTTCACGAATTGGTCTTCAATCTGAAGCTCAATTGTTTAAAAACGACACCAATATGTTTGAGGCAATTCAAAAACTCAACGAAGAAGAAAAGCGTCATTGTGTATTGATCGATGAGTGTCAGTTCTTATCGAAAGAGCAGGTTTACCAACTAACAGAAGTGGTTGATAAGCTGCACATCCCTGTACTTTGTTACGGTTTGCGCACTGACTTCTTGGGTGAATTATTTGAAGGTAGCCGCTACTTGTTGTCTTGGGCTGACAAATTAGTAGAACTTAAAACAATTTGCCACTGTGGCCGTAAGGCCAATATGGTAATTCGTACAGATGAGCACGGTGTGGCAATTGCTGAAGGTGACCAAGTCGCTATTGGTGGCAATGACCAATATGTTTCGGCTTGCCGTTTACATTATAAAGAAGCGTTAGGTAAATAAGCAGCCTACAAGTCGGCATTGCTAAAACCAATAGCGTTCAAATTAGAAAACGGTGACCTAGTGTCACCGTTTTTGTTTATTGAGCCGAGCTTTTGTTTTATTCCAAGCCGAGCTTCTATTTTATTCTTAGTCGATCTTTTGCTTTATTCGAAACCGAGCCTCTTTAATTCTTGATAGGCATGGTCAACGTCGTCAGGGATGGGCATCTCAATTTGAAAGCCCTGAGCGGGGTAGGATTTGATTCGCTCATAATCAGCAATCAATGCACCTAACACCATGTCTAACGGCAACTCTTCGTTAAAGTAATCATCCCAATTCTGCCATCGTGATGTCACTGTTATCTCGGAAGTTTCGTCAGGCCATTGCTTACAGAACGTTGCGTAAGTGCGTTTCTCCATAAAGGGCTTCTGAACTAGGGTCAGCCGTTTAGGTGATAATCCTCGCTGATCCAGTAGCTCGTAGGTAAACCGTACATTTTCCCCAGTGTTTGTCGCGTGCTTCTCAATGATAATGTCTAAGTCAGGCACACCACAGTCTCGTGCGATAGAAGCGAACGTTTCTGCTTCTGAACGCTCAAAGCTTCCTTCTGTAAAACGTCCCACACCACCAGAAAAAACGATGTAAGGCGCTATCTTTTGGTGATAAAGCTCGGCTGCATATTCAGCGACGCGAGTATCGTTGCTACACAATACAAAAATACAGTCTGAAGGCGTAACCTTGTGACCCATAGACATAAAGTTCCAAAGGGTGTCGACTGAGCGATGCAGTTTTATATTGGGATTTCTCTTAGCTGTAGATTGCTCAGTCATGAAGTGCGTCCAGTGTGGATTCGAATTTAAACGAGTAACCTAAGTCGAGAATCTTTTTCGAAGAGATCAGTTTGTCTGGCGTATCGACAAGAGGGGGAAGTGGTTCGCTGCTATTGGCACTTTTTAGTGCTGCGGCATAGAACTCTGCTTTGCTCACCGTATTCGGTGTGGTGACGTTGACCACTTCGTTGTGCAGTTGACTGATAGCGAAATCGACTGCGCCAATCGCGTCGTTAAGGTGAAGCATGTTGGCAGGAGCTTGAGTACTAACCTGCTTCAATTTACTTGCAAACCTCGATGGGTGACGGTTCGGGCCAATTAATCCACTGAAGCGAAGAATGGTGTAGTCGATGCCTGAATCAATCACTGATTGTTCCGCTCGCAGCATCACTCTCGCGCTATCGGTGAATGAAGACGCGAGCTCGTTGCCTGAGGTTGAAAGGGGGAGTGAAGCATCCAGTTCGTTCAATACGCCAGGTTTAGATGGGTATACGGTTGTTGAACTGACCATTATGAGCTTCTTAACGTTGGCCTTTTGACACGCATTGGTGAGTTGCTGCCAGTAGTCGGCGTACTCTTGTCCTGCTCCCTTTCTAAAGCCTGGAGGGAAGCTACCAATCACTATCTCAGTGTTGTTTTCGAGTAACAACGAATAGAGTTCGCCGATAGTCTCATCTGGCTTTGATGAGTCAAAACTAAACACTTCACATGGAACTCGTTTGTTCCCAACAGCGTCTGCACCTGCTTGGGTCGTTTTCGTGACCACAACTTGGTTACCATGTTTTTCTAAATGCTCAGATAAAGGTGCACCGACCCATCCTGCACCAACAATAAATATAGAAGCCATGTATTCCTCACAACTGCAAATGACGAATTTACAATAAGCCTAACAAACCTTTGGCCAAAAATGAAAAAACTCCACGGCCGAAGCGAGTGGAGTTTTTACTAGAACCGTGGAGTTTTAGTTCAGTACGCGAAGTAACTTGTCTGCGCGCTCTGCCATCTGGATACCTTCATCTGTTAGGTAACCACCGTCTGGCTGAGTGCAAAGATTCTTTTCGAATAGGCGCTTAACAGCGTCTTGAGTTTCTTGAGCAGCCTCTTGATGAACTTTAATTCCAGTAGCGGCGCTACTTACATCAAATTGAAGAAGGAGGTTTAAATCAGCAATATGTTCAGCGTTGTACTTCATAATTAACCTATATATTCATAACGTTCTCTACCTTCACCTTAGTGCGCATTCACGGCTCAAGCAATAGCAAATAAATAGAATTGATAAGTGATACCAAATTGAATGATTAATCGTCGTATGGTGGGTTTATTTTAGTTAGATTGCGTGATTTGCAGCCACTTAAATTCTGAACGATGTTTATTGGGAAGTGGTTGTAATATATTGTGTCACTAGAAATATATTGCATCCAGCTAATATTGTATAAAAAGGAAACGCATCAGTGAGAGTGAACAAAGTAGCATTAACGATCAGTATGCTATTTGCTATCTCAGGTTGTCAAAGTACACCCTCAGAGCAGACAGGCGCGAACCAAACCACAAATGACAATGAATCAACAGTAGAGGTCCGTTCATTTCAGTCTGTCCAAAGTGTTTACTCCGAGTGGGAGGCTAAGCTTGAAGAACACGCTCAATTGTCTCTCTATGCTCCAGAGAATTACAATGAACTATTAGACGCTTGGAATGATGCTGAAAGCATTTATGCGGACTTACTGAAAGATCAAACACGGTTAACCAAGAGTTACTCGATTTTTTCGACATTAACTTACGCCGAAGCCTTTGATGAAAAAATCGCGTTGATTCGATCAAATTATGACTCGATCTTAGTGCTAAAGGAAAAGGCTGACAGAGTATTAGCCGACTCGATAGTGCAAATGGATTACTTAAAGTTTCTTGGTGCCGATACTATGTTTGCATCGAGCTACAAGCGCTTGTATTCAGAATACAGCGAGCTGTTTGAGTATGTGCTGGTCGACGAACTTGAAGATGCTCAGGAAGCACAGGTAGAGTTTCTTAATAACGCGAGTTTGTTAGAAGTTAAAGTGGCGCACAAGAAGTACATCGAACCTTTGAAGGATGAGTTGGAGTTCTTAGAAGATGAAGATTTCGATGACGTTGTTCCACTGACGTTTGCTAAAGCGGCATCTCAAATTGCTTTGGCAGAAAGCCAAGTGAAAGCCAGTCCCCGTGAAAAGTCGATCATTGAAGACGCAGTTCACGCTGCAGAGTTCGAATTAAACCACGTGCGCAGTGTTGCTCATGAAGTTAAAGTGCTCGCAAGTATTAAAGGTGACAAATTTGAACAATCGGTTTTAAATGCCGAGAATCAGTTATTGAGCATTTCACGAGTGGTTAATGATGAAGATCACCGTGATGTTGTATTACGCCTTCAGTCTCAAAAAATTGTAGCGAGTGTTAAAGCGCTGAAAGGCTCAGACATGACGGCGTCATTAAAGTCAGAGATTAAAACTTTGACTGAACGACTCGCTAAGTTAGAAAGTGAGAATCAGAAACAAACACAGAAATTGGTTGAAGCGACCAAGCACAATCAATTGTTAGATGATCAGGTTACCAAGAGTGATGCTCACATAAAGAGCCTAGAAGAGTTAGTGGATAGTTTGAAAAGCTTAGGTGGTAAAGTTGCCACCGAAAGTGACTCTGATGTGATTCTTCCTAGTATTGAATCTAGCCTAGAGGATGCATCTCTCGAACAATCATTAGAAGAAGTGATTGAACCTTCGGTTTAGCATCACTAATTTCTTTATTTGTGATTGAGTTAAAAGCGCCTAAGGGCGCTTTTTTACGTTCTGTTGATCTATGTCAAAATCTGGAAACAAAAGTGTCCATTGAGTCATTATAGTGTACGTTATTCGTTTAGTTTTAACGTAACTTGTTGATATTTATAGATGTGTTGTTTTCTATGCTGATAACTAATCATTCAGCAGAGTTTTATTTTTACTACTAAAGTCGTATGAATTTGGAATAACTTGGACTAATTTCTTTCAACAGGGTTGTGAGAGGCATTTCGAGCTTAAAATAGCTCTTGAATTCAGAAATGAAAGAGAGGATTATCGCGCTCCCGACGACATGTTTCAAAATGTAAATCATCATGAATCTAAACCAATTCGACTCATTATTACCGCCACAAATGGCTGAGCGCGCTGCAGATATTGGCGTAGGTAAAGCAACCAAAGATCCAATCAAATCTTTTCTCCTAGCGATTTCTGCTGGCATACATATTGGTATCGCGTTTGTGTTCTACACAATCGTGACTACCGGCGCTGGTGATTTACCGTGGGGTATTACTCGCTTATTGGGTGGTCTAGCTTTTAGCTTAGGATTAATCCTTGTTGTTGTTACTGGTGGTGAACTGTTTACCAGCTCGGTGTTGACGCTTGTTGCTCGCGCAAGTGGCAAGATTACCTGGCGTACATTAGTTAAGAACTGGACCACGGTTTATGTAGGTAACCTAATTGGTGCATTGCTGCTGGTGGCCTGTATGCTTCTGACTAAACAGTACATGTTCGATCATGGGCAAGTGGGTTTGAATGCCATGGCGATTTCCCAACACAAAATGCACCATGATTTTATCCAAGCTATCGCGCTTGGCATCATGTGTAATGTGTTGGTTTGTATCGCGGTATGGATGACGTTTAGTGGACGTACACTTACCGACAAAATCGCGGTAATGATTTTACCTGTTGCGATGTTCGTATCAGCTGGTTTCGAGCACTGTATTGCGAATATGTTCCAAGTCCCTTTAGCTATCGGCATTAAAACATTTGCTCCTGCTGAATTCTGGACAATGACAGGCGCTAACCCAGCGGACTATGTTGATCTGAACATGGTGGACTTTTTGATGAACAACTTGCTGCCCGTTACTATCGGTAACATCATTGGCGGTGGTATCTTTGTCGGCATGTGGTATTGGTTGATCTACCTGCGTGACTAATAAAGGTGGCTCTATCAACAAAAGTGGCGAACTTAACTCAGTTGACGAGATGCGCTAAAGCTCAGTGGAAACACTGAACTGACTTATGACATTTACAAGACGGTCTGCATTGCAGGCCGTTTTTTATTTGTGGAAAACCTACTTCTTCACCCCTCTAATGATCATCTGAACACTCAACAGCGCTGCTCACCATATGTGTATATGTCTTTGAAAACACCGAAGGATCAACGGTAATGATCTTTTCGCGGGTGAAAGTGGACAAAAAAGGATCTATCTTGATTTGGTTATCCACAATTTCTGTGGATAACCTGTCTCAAATTCAGTGAGTAACCAGATCTAAAGGGAGTGGGGAGGTTATTTTGAAGGTTGTATTTGAGCGAGGACTCGACCTTCTTTGGTCAGGGAAGTCTTCAATGAGAGGTGAAGCGCAAGCGCCAAAGAGCAACTCATCATCACGAAAATCGCCAGCATGATCATCAGTTGATACTTAATCGCTATCATCGGTGACGCCCCCCCAAGAATTTGTCCTGTCATCATTCCTGGCAGCGTTACTAAGCCTGTGGTTGCCATAGAGGCCATGATAGGGGACATCGCTTTCTGTATTGCATTGCGTACAAACGGTGCTGCAGCGTAGGAGGGAGACGCGCCTAACGCGATTGCTGCTTCATATTCTGATTTCTGTGTTTCAAAAGCACCAAACAGGCTCTGCAATGCCACTATATTACTGCTTAAGCTATTACCCAATAACATTCCTGCGATCGGGATAAGGTACTGCGCGTTAAAAAGCGGTGTCGGTTTAATGATGAAAAAGCAGATAAACAAGACGATGGGTACACAGGTTACGGCAAGGCTTACGGCAACAGGCGCTAATAATAGCTGTCTCGGTAGCCTAGACTTCTCAACAATCGAGCTCGCACCGACAATTATCATGGCAAATAACCACAACAAATTGACCCACAAACTATTCAAAGTAAATAAATATTCTAGGGCGTGTTGATCTTTGCTGTACATTTCGCGTTCAACAATACATCGGTAGCC